>CAZDUP010000036.1:0-12642 GCA_964508625.1 uncultured Thermodesulfobacteriota bacterium | reverse complement strand
GTATGCGGCACGGAGGGATTTGAACTCGGGCACGTCCTTGTACTTGTCGTCAATCGGAGCCCCGACGAACTTATCCATTGCGGCCTGGAGCTTGTCTTCCGAGGCGCGAAGCACCCTCACGCCGCTCTCCGGGTCGGCTACCCTGCCGGAGCCGGTGACCTTGTCGAGGTATACCTTTTCGTCCTGTATGGCGGCCTTGAGCTTCTCGGTCTCAAAGACCTGGCCAGCGTAGAGCTTACGGAGCCTCTCCTGAGCGTGATCAGGCAGGCCGGACGCCGCCAGCTCGCGGTCGAGCGCGTTCGCGCAGTTGAGGAGCTTCGCCTCCTGAAGGGTATCTTGCGCGGCCTTGAGCACGTCGTCGCTCTTTGCGGTCGTCTCAGTGCCTTTGAGCCCTTCCTTCTTCGGTTCGTTCGGGACTGCGGCGAGGAGCTCTATCACCTCGTCTTCGGTTATGGTGTTGTCCTTGATCTTCGACTCGATGTCCTTGTAGGCATCAGGCCTTTTAGCCTTCAAGGCGGCCAAAAGCTTTTCCATAGTCTCTTCCTCCTTTTGGCCTGCCTCAACGGCACCGGCCAGTCTCAAGAATTTTCCGCCTGCGGCGGGTTCGTACACCACGTCAACCGTGACCCCGGTTATCTTCACCGGGGCTCTCATCTTCTTTCCGCCCACGACGCGAATGCCTGAAGTGCAGTCCACATCGTGAGATATGCCTATCAGGTCCTTATTGCCGCGCTCCCACGCATCGACTACGGCATCTCGCAGCCACTTGGCGGATTTCAGGATATTGAAATGTCCTATCAGGCCCTTGTCGTTTTCCTTCACATCGCTCATCCAGCCGACGAGGTCCTTGACGCTCTTGCCGTATCTGTGGGCCTTGGCCTGATGCTGCGCTTCCGTGAGAGTAAAAACTTTTGCCCCCTCGTAGAGAGATATCGCCGCCCGCAGCGCGTCCGCATCCCAGAAGATGGATTCCTGTTTGTCCGGGCCGAACTCTACGATTTGCATTTCCCATTTGTAGCCGTAGTCGTCGGCGCCGCTTTCGCCCACGGCCGCGGCGAGAGATACGGCGGCCTGGACCTTCACATACTCGACCTTCTTCTGCACCTCTGTCTTCTCTCCGAGAGAGAGCTTGCCGTCGACAATGGCATAGCCCACCTCGAAGTACTTGCTGTCCTTGTCTTCATAGATGCACTTGTCGGTATAGAGGTCGATGATGTAGCTGCCCTGCCCGAGCGCCTGATGGATGAGGTCCCTTATCTGCTGATAGCTGAGGATCATTCTGTTACCTCCCTGGGCCTCAAGCCTATTTCTTGGATTCCTTCTTCGCCACCCTGTGCTTCTGCCCGTCCGCGGCCACGATGACTATCTCGGCGCCGCAGTCCTTCCAGTCGAGAACGTCGCTGATCTTGAGGGCCCTTTCGATTGGGACATACTTGACGCTGTCCCGGCCGTCCTCGTTCTTCGTCTTCCTGGGCTCCGCAGTTGCGAACGTAAGCCCCTTCAGATACTCGGCCTTAAGTTCCTCTTTCCGTGGGGTCTCCTCTTTCGTCTCACCCTTGTCGTTCTTGATATCCTCTGCCATTTACGCCTCCTTGTTTTTGGGTTTATGCCGCAATCTGCCAGCCGGGCATATACGGCACATGGTCACAACCGCAATTGATCACCTGCTCTGCCGGGGCCTTCGGGTCGCGTGGAAACATCATCGTCGTATTGCCGACGAGGAAGGGCTCGCTCACCGGCACGTGAGCGCCGTGCAGCATCAGGTGATATGGCCGCGCCACCTTCGGATGTCCCGCGTGCCGCCACATCTTCTCGAGGCCCTGCACATAACGCGAGGCCTCTTCCATTCGCTCCTGCGTCGCCTTGCTGAATACCCGGCCCATCTCCGTCTTTGTGATAGACTCGGCCCTGGCTCCGATGCTCGAGAATATGGAGCGGTCCGTCAGGTTCCGTCCGATAGCGTTGGCGACCTCCTGGGGCGTCTTGCCGCCGAGCACTCCTAAAGTCAACTCGCCTTTGATTTTCTGCCAGGCGTCGAAGGAGACGCCGGTTACCTTGTGAAAGGCAAATTCCTTGAGTACCCGGAGCGACGCGGTCGAGAGCCCGAACCCCGAATAGACGCCCAGGGTAGAGATAGGCTTCTCGACCAGGGACTTGCCCTCGGTAAACATGCCGTCGAGATTTCCGGAGAGCTCCTTTGCCGCCTGTGACTCGAAGTCCTGTATCTGGCGCTCGATGGCGTTGAGCATCTTTCGAAGGGAATAAGAATCCCATGATCCGGCTGCCGCCATCTCTACCTGCCCGATGACCTGGCGCTGAAGCTCCTTCAGGATCGCGAGCATGGCCTCGGTCCCGGACCTGATTCCGGCCTCTTTTTTCTTGAGGATGTCCCGTATTACGGAATTTACCTGTGTCATGGCCCCTAAAAACCCCGAAAAAGGGGTTTATAAACTGTTTAAATTCAATCCGGGTGCCCAGGCCCGGACATCCGGCCCTTAAAATCAACCTGGGCCGTTTTAAAGCGTCACAGCCCCGGTTCAGAAACCGGGACAAAAACCGTCGTCATCCCCGTCATCGCGTTTCTGCCGGAGCCATGCCCATAGCCCCTTCAGGTAGCTGCCCTCGTAGACGAAGAAGAACCCGTTGAAGGGAAGCCATGTAATCAAAAAGCTCCAGAACCCCCAGAGGCAGCTGCACGCTTCATCCGTGCAGAGCCGGGCCGGGATACCGGCGTAGATGACCTTCAATGATTCGCGTCCGCATTTCGGACATACCAGCCCTTGCCTGAATTGATCGAGGTAGCTCATCTCAGTTATCCGTTCCGTGCTCCGGCTCCTTGCCGTTCTTCTTGCCGTCTACGAGGTAATCCTTGTACGGCTTCTTTTCCTTTTCATCCTCAACGGCCTTCTGTATAGCCTCCACGTCCAGCTCATAGCCGATGAAGGAGAGGGCGAACGCGAATATCTTGACCGCGCTCTGCTCGTCTATCCATTCGTTGAGGGTCGCCTGCGCAAGAGAAGCGGTCAGCTGCTGGATTGCGGAGGAGAACTTGGTGATATCCCTTGACGCCAGTTCAGGAGTGATAATCTTGAAGGATGATTTTTCATCTGTAGCATCAAGAGACTTTTTCCCGCGTGCCGTTATGAGCACATCCCTGCAGATGTAGCTGAGGATATGGATCACGAGGAGCTGTCGCTTCGAGAGCATCTTGAAGGTCGGCGTGCCCATCTCGACCGAGGTCGCCCTGTTGACATCGCCTCCTCCGCCGAACCAGTGCTCAGGCAGGCCAACGGAGCCCAGGATGTGGTTGCGGATGAGGCGAGCGCCTGCCTCTGCCTCGAGAGACTTCAGGTCAGGAGTACTGGCCTTGAGCTCGACATTCTCATTGTGCGCGAATACGGAGCCGGATTTTTTCGTGAACTTCTTTATCCAGTTGTCGAGATCATCCGCGGTCGCGTTCTTCACCATCATGTCCCAGACGAAGACATTGAGCAGGGTCCACTTCTCGGCGTAATCGAACAGGAACTGCTCATAGGCGTCCAGGAAGTCAGCGACAGTCCAGAGGTCGGATGTCCCGCGCGGCTCGTTGGTGACATTGTTGATCGAGAAGAAGTAGCACTCGCCATCAGAGTATTCGTCCCTCATCTGCTGCGCCCTCGGGCTCAGCATCTCTTCTGCCTCTGGCGGGAGCACCGTCTTGAGCTTTCTTCCGTCGAGGATGGAGCGGCCCTTGAGTATGACCCCGATTATCATCTTCACATTCTCAGGGTCGGTCTTTACTTCTTTTATCTGAGCCGGGTCCACGTAGCCGAGCCGCACCATTCCTGCGTGCTTGCTCGTGTACTTGGGGAAACACAGCTCGCCATAGATTCCGATTTCCCTGGTGAGCTTCTCAGCGTAAAGGTCCATGTTGTTGACCGGGTCGTTCCAGAAGGCCATGAGCGTGTCCTTGACCGAGTCTTCCGTCGCCTCTATCTTGAAGCCCTCGCCGGTCACGAACGCAGTCGTGATCTCGATGATCCATTTCGCGAGCGGATTATTTTTCCAGAGCCAGTAGCTGACCTCTATCATCCTGTCCTGGTCGACTTCGTTTAGCTTCCGCTCAGGCGTTTCGGTGAGCCTTCTCCAGCCCTTCTCCTCAGAGCCTGCCGCTACCGCGGAGGCCTTTAGCTTTTCCTCGACCTTCTGCTCGATAGTCGAGCCGAAGAGCTTGTCAGTTATCCAGCCTCTTATACTCACGCGTGCGCCCTCCTTCTCCGGAATATGCGGCCCATGAGCCCGCCCTTCCTTTCAGCGTGGTAATCCTCGGGCTGCGCTTCGCTCGATGCCGAGGCAGCCTGGACCATGCCGCTCTCGATGAGGCTCTTGAGCATCTCGAGGCCGTCCGGCCCGTCATCATGGTCGCCCATCGGATAATGGATGAGCTGGTCGATAAGGGTCCTGTGCGAACGCTTGAACACTATCCAGCCGTTCTTTATCCAGGGCTGCAGGGTCTGTATGCGGAGAAACTTATCCGAGACCGTCTTTATCTCGGCCACGTTCAGGGTGAGCCCCTTCTTGTGGGCCTCCTTCTCGAGCGTGTCTTTAAAAAATTCCTGGAATGCGACCGACTCGACGCCGAACTTATCGAACCTGTCCTTCTCGTGATAGGCGAGGATGTCGCTTATGATCCTGTCAGGGTGCCTCTTCTCGATGTCCGCGACCTCGACGTATATCCTGCCGCCCTTGTACCTGCCCGCGAGAATCGCAGAGGGGTCATGGCGCTTCGCCTTCTTGCCCATCGACGGGTCCACCACGCCTGCCCTGGGAACGCCCGCAAGGTCCACGTCCTCATCGTCCCAATATTGAATGCTCTCCTCCTTGAAGAGGCAGTCCTCCGGATTGATGGGATCGTTCTGCTTTTCAGAATCAAAGTGCGCCGCGCCGTCCGTAAGGCGCATCTTCATGAGGTAATAATAGTCTTCGACCTCAGGCCAGAGGACCTCGGTGCCTTCGAGCATCGCCGTTCTGTTCGCAGTAAAGAAAGAATCGGCTGCTGCCTCTGCGTCTTCCTTGCTTACGGTGATGTCAGCGAATATCGTCTCCCACTTTTCCCAAAGGGGAGAGGCGGACCATTTCAAAACCGATTTGAATTTGCGGCCCTTCCAGCCCGGCTTCTTGAGCAGGTTGGAGAGGAGGCTGGCGTAGTGCAATATGGTCCCGATGACGATATAGACCGTGTTCTTCTGGCCTATCTTCATCAGGGCCTTGAAGAACCAGCCCTCGAGCTTTTTCCTCTGGTCGGGCGACTGCACCGCCTCGTCGTTCTCGAGGTCATCGCCCACGACAAGGTCCGGCCTGTGCGAGCCGTGCCTCATACCCCTGAGCTTCTGGCCTGCGCCAACGCCGCGCATCTTTATCCCGTTTCGCGTGACGACAGTATCGGCCCTCCAGATGGGCCCCTCTCCGCAGAGGTCAGGGAAGTCCTGGGCGAGCCGCTCGTTGGTCTCGAGCTCTGCCTTGATGAAAGATATGAAGTCCTCGGCCTGCGTCGAGGTCTCGCTGACTATCAGAGGGAACTGCCTGTACTTGTATGCGGCGACCCACAGGATGAATATGAGCGTCGTCCAGGTGGACTTCGCGTTTCCTCTCGGTGCCGCGTCAGCCTCCTTGTCTCCGATGCCCGTCTCGATGCTCCTGAAGACCATCTCGGGGAACCGCTTGCAGATGTACCTGTGCAGGTCCGAGCTGCCAGACCTTATATAATGCGGGAAGTAGGTCCTGCCGAAATACTCGAGATCAGTCTTCGCGCGAGCGGTCCTTTCCTTTTGAGCCTTCTTGTCAGATGGAAAGGGCTTGGCCGCGGACTGGATGATAGAGCGTATGGCCTCTATCTCTTTGTTGAAGAATTTTTCCTTGAGCGACTTATGCGCCATACTTTTCCCTGGCAAATGCCACGAATCCGTCAAAGTTGCGTTCTATGTACTCCACCGCCTCGGCGTCTTCTTTCGAGAGATAGGTAACGAAGTCCTTCATAAAATCGAGGAAGAGATCGGCCTTATGAGAGCCGAGCTGCGTCTTGAGATCGAGGAGCGTCTTGAGGATGTTCGTGTAGGCATACATGGCCTGAGTATCGACCTTGCCTTTTTCGAGCGTCTTGAAGTACTCCTCGTATTTTTCCTTCTGCTTGATAAGCTCTATAAGAAGCAGGTCCTCCATGCTCATGGCCTTCGCGTCCCTGGCGTCCTGGTTCTTCTTCAGCAGGGCGGTCAGGCGCTCATCGAAACCGAACTTTTCTATCCAGTCGTACAGGGTCGGCTTCGAGATGGTGTAGCCGCGCTCCTCGAGCTTACGGAGCGTCAGCTCCTTGTTGCCGCCGCTCTCGTAGTAGAGTTGGAAGGCGAGCTCGCGCAATTCGAGGTCTGCGGATTTGCCCTTCATCCGAACTTCACCTCTACGCCGTGGTCCTCGGTATATCCATCGAGGAGGTCAAGCCCCCGAGCCGTAATCCTCACTATCCGGAGGATGATGTCCCCGGCGCTGCGTTCCTCTTTCTCGATAAAAGCCTTCTCTGAGAGATACGCCAGATGTCCCTGGAACTCTTGCTCTGCGATGTCGAGGCCGAGCTCCCTGACCTGGATGAAGAGTATCTTCGCGTCGAGCGTTGCCGGATATCCCTGCGCGAGGAGCTTCAGTATCGCGCCGCGTATCCTTCTGAACTGTTCTTTTCTCGGGTCCATGTTATTCTCCAGTCTCTATTCCGGGGTCCGGCTCTATGTTCGACTCGAGGAGGTCGATTCCCTTTGGCGTGAGCTTCACGGTGTAGCCCTCTTCGCCAGGCGCGTTATCGATCTCCACGTACCCTTTTCCGGCGAGGTAATCGCAGTGCCCCCTCATGATGCCCGTGCTGCTGTAAAGGGCCATCTGCAAAAGAGTAAGCCTCAGAAGGCCGTTGTTTACCCCTTCTGGAAATGCTTTGTAGAGGATTTTGAGTATCCGCCCCCGCTGCAGCCTGTACTCATGGTTCTGAGCCATTCGTACTTTTCCCCTTTACGAGTATCAACACGTTCTTACTCACGTCTTCGAGCTTCTTTTCAAAGATGCTTACGACGCGTATGAAGTCGTCCTTGAGGACGTAGTGCTTCGGCAGGTCGGCCTTGAATTCCATGAAGTTGTGTTCGACCTGGGCGATCTTCTCATCCTGCGCGGTGTCCTTGTCTTTGCGGTCCTGTTTCTCTTGCTTCCAGTCCTTATGTAGCGAGACCAGGAAATACGCGCACACGCCCAGGAGAATCGGATTCAGGAAGAGCGCTATCTCCCTCAGAACCTGGACGTCCATCAGGCGGCCCCCTTGTATGAGAGATACCGCTTCCATATCTTCTCGACGTAGTCTGTCGCCTGTTTCCAGTCCGGCTTCTTCCCGTTCACGACGCACTGAGGCGACTTGAGCTTCTCTTTCGAGTACTCCCATTTCTGCCAGTTGCCGGGCTGAACGTCCTTCCGGGCAGACGGCATGGACGCCTTCTTCTCGAATTCATACGCGAGCGCAAGGGCCTTGTTGATATAGCCGCGCCCGGCGTTGTACGAAGCCAGGGCGAACTTGAGCTTTTCCTCATGCTCCGCTATCTCGGGAAAGCAGATGTACTGGAGCCTCAGATACCTCAGGCCAGCGTCGAGGTTCCTGAAAGGTACGAGCAGTTCCTGCTCCGAGAGGCCGAGCTCCTTTCCAGTCGCAGGCATGATCTGCAGAAGGCCGAGAGCTCCGACCGGGCTTTTCGCGTTTTGGTCGAAGCTGCTCTCCTGGGCGACCTGGGCCTTTATGAGAAGCCAGTCGCATACGGGAAAGAGCTTCTCGGTGAGGTCACTGATCAGCTGATCGAACCTGGTATCGTTCACTGGGCTCTCCTGTCCAAATGTATGAAAGCAAATTTTATTTTTGTGGAGGTGGGGGCGGCCACTCGCCGGTTAGTGGCCGCCCCGCGGGTGAAAAGAACGTGAACACTGCGAAGGATTGTACTATCGAGGATATGAAGACAAGAACATGAAGCCCTTCAGATGAAGGGCTTCATGAGAGGGATTTCAATTTATGGTCAGACGGATTTTTTCTCGAGGAGGTCGAACAGGGGGAGAGGAAAGTCCCTGTCCGTTTCTGAAAGGATGTCGATGATCCTGCGGTCGGTCAACTTGAACTTCATCGCAAGCGCACGTATATCACATTTGCCCGCGTCGTACAACTCCCGAATCTTCCGGTTCCTGATCTCGCGGAGCAGGTCCTCGCATTTCGGGATGTTGACGTAAGTGCCCCCGTAGCGCTCCACCAGGAGCATCGTATTCTCGATGCCTATGAGCGCCGCCACGTCCTTGAGGTCGCCCGGAAGCCTGCTGATGATGTCCTCTTCGCTATGCTTCTTTCTGCTCATCCCTGTTCCTGTTCAGCTCTTTGAGCCTGTTCTTGAAGGCCTTCAGGTCCGGCACCGGGAGAAACCTGTAGTGCCTTCTCGCGCCCTTTTGGGCATGGCTGTTTATAAAGGCATTGAGGCTCTTCGCGAACTCCTCGCCCCATCTCTCGCGCGCTATGGACTCGATCTCGAGGATAAGCCCCGCCCTCGAGCTCTCGAATTTTTGATAGCCCGAATTCATGTAGAGCTTTGTCACATGGTCGAGGACCGTGAAGAGCTCTTTACTCGTCGCCTCGGAGAGCCTCTTCTTTATGACCTCCGGCGCTATCCTTTCGCGCAGCTCGTCTGACTCGATGCCGAGCTGCCGGGCTTTCGCGAAAAGTGACTGCAGCAATCTCTGTCTCGGTTCGGTTTTCGGAAAGCTCTTACATTCCATCTATGTCCAGCCTCCCTTGCTTGAATATCTCCTCAAGGCTCGTCTTCGAGAGCGCCGCGGCCCGGACCAGGCACATGATGCCGCGGTGCCTCAGGCTCCTTATCTGTTTCTCAAGCTCCGTCTTATCGCTGATAATGTAAAAGCCCGGCGGGTTGCCGGTACTGCTGCCGATTAGCTTGCCATGCTCTTTCACCAGGTGCGAGACTATCTCGCGGATCCTGACGCCCTCGATTCCGGTCTGCCAGGCGAGCGCGTCCACCTTGATTGCGTTCTCGCGGCCCTGATGCCGCTCGATGATCTCCCACACTCTATATTCCTCGTCGCTCAAATCCCGTTGGAATATGTTGAGCTGGTCGGGCATCTATTCCTTTCTTTTAAGAGCTCTCACGACATCGTCGAGTTTGTCGCTTACATCCCAAAGCATCCAGTAGAGCGCGAGCAAGACCATAAGGAAAAGACCTATAGCATTCCCCGTCACCATTGAATAAATTCCAAATACTAAACAGCTTACAGCGCCTGCCTTGTACATGTCAGCCCCCTGTGGTCTTACTCGCCGGTCCTCAATATCTCTTCAGCCTCTGCGATCTCATGCTTTTCTTTTTTCAGAATATTCCAGAGTGTCTGCGCCAAGACTTTCAGCAGCCATCTTTCACAGTGAATTTTGATAATGTGTTTATCGGCATAGATTTCGAGAACAAAGGTGCCGTTCGCATAGGTGTAGTTGAAATCAATGCAGTTGACTCCGTGGACATTGATGGTCTTGCGGTCGGTCATAATCCGCTCTCCTCTTTAAGCAGCGAACTCCAGGTCTTAAGTTTTTCTCTCTTCTTTGCATTTGCGATTTCCAGCTCGCTATCATTCATTATTCCCATACCCTTCAGGATGTCCACCAGCGCCATGACATCTCCAATTTCTTGAACCAACGCCTCTCTGTTTTTCACGCCGGTATGAGGATGAAAATCTTCAAGGCCGAAGCGGAGTGATTTGTTCGCTATATGAATAACCTCGGCACATTCCTCCTGGAGTAATAGCAGGGCCTCCAATTCCGCATTTTTGCTCATGGCATCTCCTTATGTTCTATTCCGTCAAGGGTTGCTCCACTTGCATAATATTTGACCCACTTTGCGCCGATCCGATAAGAAAGAGACTTATCTGGCCACAGCCGACATATACAGCCGTCCACAGATATGTTGGCGTCTTTTTCCTGGCTGCTGTGAAGCCACTCGCCCCATTGCTTGAAGAAGAAAGGGACACCTGCGTCCTGGCACTGGTCCCTCATGGAACGCGCCCAGTTTGGTCGCATTGGCCTGGCGTGAGGTCCTGATTCACCACCCATGATGACCCAATCGATTCGGGTCTCATTGCACCACTCGCCTCCGCCATGCTCTGACTCGTGTTCTTCTCTTGTAGCTCTGCACTGCGGCAAAAGGTATGATTCAATATCTATCGGCTCCAGGGCAGGTTCGTAGCTCACGAACCTCTTGGCTGCCGGGGTCTTGAAGAGTAAAGGTATCCGCTCGTCGGCTGTCTTCTGATTTTCGACCGAAACGCCGAGGCAGGCATTTTCCAGAGGTGCGGCATCGGGAATGCCACGGCGCGCAATCGCCACATACCACCCCTCGTAATTACAGTTTTCATCATACATAGCCTTCAAAATATATTCTTTCATCCGCGCAGGGCGCTTGGTTAAGACCATAAAAGTATGATGAGCACTGGCGGCCATAACTGCGAATACTTCATCAAGAAACTCATCAGACACCGCCTCATGGAATAAATCCCCCATCGAGCAAACGAATATCTTCGAGGGCTTTTTCCAGCGTAGGGGCTCTTCAAGCCTCTCCGGGTGCATCGTCACCTTAAAGCCGCTCCTCGGATACCCGGCGCGACCGGCAAGGCGCTTTGACATCCTCTCGGCGTAGCAGTTCCGGCAACCCTCGCTAATCTTGGTGCAGCCCGTGACCGGATTCCACACCCTGTCTGCCCATTCAATTTTCGTTTTACCGCCGCCGCTCATTCCCCCACCTCCGCTCTCATCAGTACCGGCCTTACCGGTATACGGGCCGAAGCCCGTTTCGAGCTATTCGACTTTTATATCGTCGAATACAACTGGTATGAGGCGCTTGAACTCTGCCAGCAATCCATTTGCGATCTCTTGTATCTGGGCATCAGCCTTGGATGACGTGCGCAGTTCGAAAAAGTGGCGCCATGACCTCAGATTCATGGTCACCACAAATTCTGTTTTTGTTCCGTTCGGCAGGAAGTACCTGGCTTGCTGCGGCTTTTTGCCCTGAGCTATTTTTCTAAAATAATGCGCTTCTATCAGCCGGAGCAGCTCTAAGTCGTCTTCTTCTAAGGTGAAGTCCGGCTGCACGAAAGTAATCTCGTTCCCGAATCCGTCCTTGCTGTAATTGCAGAACCTTTGGCTCTCTTGCGAAAAAGTAGCTATCCTGTGCCTCACGCCCTGATGAGATGTCGATCTATCGCAGACGACCCGGACCGTGACTTTCTCGTGCTCAAGGACGCTGTGGTGGCCGGAAGCGATTATCTTTTTTGTAAACTCCTTGCAGGAGTCCTCTGTTATCTTGGCCTCGGACTTGTAACAGGTCCTACCGGCTCTCTCTATTTTTTTGAGGACTTCCAGCCCGTTTATTTCATCCTCTATGACAAAGCCTGGATTAATTACGCGCATCTGCTCTTCCTCCATTCATATTGTTTTCCGCCCTCCTTATGCACCTGTCGAGATACCACCGTGCCTTTTTCAGGTCGGTCAATTCGGTTCCCTTATGGCGCGCCCGGCAGAGATATTTGACTACATTGCCTTCAAAAAAATCGAGTTTCTGATCCTCAATAAAATCTGCCACCTCGATTTTTCCCGTATTGTAATGAGGCGGATGATTCACCATATCCGCCGTCTTTGCCTTTACTTTCCTTTTATTCATCGTTTGACTCCGAATCTTTCCCGCGCGTGCTCGATGAGCTTAAGGGCCGCCTGGCATTTTTCCTCGCCCAGGTTGAGGAACCCGACCGAGGCTTTTATCTCCTGTATGTTCGCGTGCAGGCCGATAAGCCCATGCCTGAACTGGTCGAGGTAGCTGAGGAGATACGGGTCTGCCTTTGAGTAACCGGCGTCTCTCAGGCTGCAAGCTATCTCCCGCGCGACCTCCGCGTTGCTCGGAGGATTGTTCGGGAAGCCCCTTACGCTCGTGGTCACGCGCGTGATCGTGGCCTCAATGAGCTGCTCCAGTTCTCTCTCTTCGTTATTGCCCATCACGTCCTCCGATGATGTTTTTTATCTTGCTCAACTCTTCCTTCGCGGTCGGGCTGTCGTGCTTCTCGACCGGCTCTTCCCTGCGGCCTGCCCTTAGCATTGCCTCGCGTCGGGCCAGTTCCTTCTCAGTATGGTCCGCGCGCTTTTTGGCTTCCTCTTCGGCGATGGATATGAGGACCTTTTTCAGGTAGTTGTGGTTCTCCAGGGGCGCGCTGAAGTTCTTGCCGCACACGAGTTTGAGCCCCTGGGCAATGCCGTCGCGGGAAATGGCGTAGACCGTCCTCTGATATGCGAACTTGCCGTTGGTCCATATCTCACGTATCTCCGAGAGGACCCTGCAGAGCTTTGCCGGTTTAATCGGCCTGGTGGTATCGAAGAGCTCCGCGTACTCGAATACGAGGCGGCTGTGGGGCGCAAACACGGCCTGCATCTGGATGATCTCTATGAGGTGCTGGTTCTTGCTGGCGTCCCTGATATCCTGCGGGAATCCGCAGCGCACGCATTTGATTGTGAACTCGCTCATTCGATCGCCTCAATGATTACTTCGCTTACTTCCTCGG
>CAZDUP010000035.1:0-12817 GCA_964508625.1 uncultured Thermodesulfobacteriota bacterium | reverse complement strand
GCAGCTACAGCGTCACCACCTTCCCGGTCTTCAACAACGAAGGCAAGGTATGGGCGAGCGTCCACGTGGCGAGGGACATAACGCAGGAGAAGTTCCTCCGGGAGCAGCTCCTCCATTCCGAGAAGCTCTCGAGCCTTGGAAAGCTCGTGGCCGGAATAGCGCACGAGCTCAACAACCCGCTTATGGGCATAATGGGCTTCAGCCAGATACTCATGGACACGCCCGGGGACAAGAAGCTCGACGACATCAAGGATAAGCTCCGCAAGATCTACCACGAGTCGCTCAGGACAGCGAAGATAGTCCAGAACCTCCTCACCTTTGCCAGGGCCAAGAAGACCGAGAGGGAATACCACAACATAAACGACATCATAAGGCACACCATAGAGCTCCGGGAGTACTCGCTCAAGGCGAACAACATAAAGGTCTCTTTCGACCTGGAGGAGAAGCTGCCAAGGACAATGGTCGACCTCTTCCAGATGCAGCAGGTCTTCATAAACGTTATAAACAACGCCGAAGACGCGATGGTGGCGAAGCACGGCAAGGGGAGCCTCCGGATATCGACCCGGAGCGAATCCGGCAGGATAAGGATAGCGTTCAGGGACGACGGCCCAGGAGTGTCGAGGGAGATAATAAACAAGATATTCGACCCGTTCTTCACGACAAAGGAGGTCGGCAAGGGCACCGGCCTCGGCCTCTCAATAACCCACGGCATAGTGACCGAGCACGGCGGCACCATAGAGATGACGAGCCCGGACGATGGAGGCGCCGTTGTGGTGGTCGAACTCCCGATCGTTTCGAAAACGCTCTGGAAGGGCGAGGCTGGAGCTCCTGAGCTCCAGAAAGCGGGCGCGGCCCAGGGCAAGAGGATACTCATCGTTGACGACGAGAAGTCGATAAGGGAAACGCTCCAGGACATCTTCTCCAGGGAGGGCTTCGAAGTTGCCACTGCGAGGGACGGCAGGGAGGCCCTGGACCTCCTGGACAAGGAGAGGTTCGCCTTGCTCGTCACCGACGTGAAGATGCCGGGCTACGGCGGGACCGACCTTTACGAGAACATCCAGAAAAAGCACGCGTACCTGAAGGACAAGGTCATCATACTCACAGGCGACGTCTTCAGCCAGGACGTCAAGGACTTTCTCGCCAGGAGCGGCTGCCCGTACGTGCTCAAGCCTTTTGAGCCGAAAAAACTCCTCGAGCTCGCCCGAAAACTCCTTTCATGACAGGTGCGCGCCCGGATTGTCTGCTATAATTAGCGGAATTTGGATATATCCGTCATAATACCGGCTTTGAACGAGGCTGCCAAAATAAAGGCCGCCGTGTCCTCGGCTGCCGGCGCCTTTGAAGTCATCGTCGCTGATGGCGGCAGCACGGACGATACCATTGGCGAGGCCCAAAGGGCTGGCGCAAGGGTAGTAAGTGCGCCTAGTGGCAGGGGCGGCCAGATGGATGCAGGGGCTGCCAGCGCCAGGGGCGATATCCTTCTCTTCCTCCACGCCGATTGCAGCCTGCCAGAGGGCTGGCAGGAGAGCGTCCGCGCGGCGCTAAGTGATAAAAGGGCGGCCGGAGGGGCTTTCAGGCTTTCTGTAGCGGCGCACGGGATGAGGTTCAGGCTCATCGAGGCTGGCGCGAATTCGAGGGCGCGCGCACTCGGCCTCATCTATGGCGACCAGGCAATTTTCGCCAGGAAAGAGGCCTTCCTGGAAGCCGGGGGCTTCAGGAAACTACCCTTGATGGAAGATGTCGATTGTGTTAGAAGGTTAAGGCGATACGGCAGATTCGTTCTTGTTGACAGGAGCGTGACCGCTTCGGCGAGGAGATGGGACAAGGTAGGGGTTTTTAGAAATGCCCTGAAAAACCTGGCCATTGTCGCGCTCTATTATGCAGGCATGAAGCCCGAGAGGCTTTACGGATATTATTATAAAAATTGAGCTGAGGGGATAAGGAAAGGAGGGGTCATGGAATTCAAGTCCGTCAATAATCTTTATGACGCGCTCAAGGGCGCGGTAAAAGAGGTGACAGATGGCGCGGTAGAGGTGCTCGACGAGAGGTTGCTGCGCGGCGCTGTAATCGACAGGCTCATCTATAACGCGGTCTTCAACTCCAACGACGAGGTGAGGGACCTCTCCAGGAAGCTCATAAGGTTCATTGCAGGCAACCTCGGCATCAGGTCCGCCTCAATACAGGGCATTTACGAGGCGATGGGCAGGGGAGAGCTGGAAGGCTTCACTGTGCCTGCCATAAACATAAGGGGACTCACCTACGACACCTGCCGCGCCATATTCCGCTCTGCCATAAGGAACAACTCGGGGACATTCATATTCGAGATAGCAAAATCCGAGATAGGCTACACTGAGCAGAGGCCTGCCGAGTATACGGCCTGCTGTCTCGCCGCTGCCATAAAAGAGGGCTACAGGGGGCCTGTCTTCGTGCAGGGCGACCACTTCCAGATAAACGCGAAGAAGTTCGGCCAGAACAGGGAGGCCGAGATAGCCGATTTGAAGAAGCTCATCAAGGAAGGCATCGACGGTGGATTCTACAACATAGACATAGACGCCTCGACCGTGGTCGACCTCTCCAGGCCCACGGTCATTGAGCAGCAGAGGCCTAACTTCGAGACTACGGCCATCCTTACAGAGTTCATAAGGGCAAACGAGCCTGCCGGGACCACCATATCCGTTGGCGGAGAGATAGGAGAGGTCGGCGGCAAGAACTCGACAGAGGAGGAACTCCGCGCCTTCATGGACGGCTTTCTCTCTGCCTTGCCAAAGGGCAGGAAGGGCATAAGCAAGATAAGCATCCAGACAGGCACTGCCCACGGCGGCGTCGTGCTGCCTGACGGCACCATAGCCAAGGTCAAGGTCGATTTCGACACCATAGCCAGGCTATCGAAGGTATCAAGGGAGGTCTACCACCTCTCAGGCGTGGTGCAGCACGGCGCGTCCACGCTGCCGGATGAGTCCTTTGACCTCTTTGTGAAGAACGCGGCGTCAGAGGTGCATCTGGCCACAGGCTTCCAGAACATAGTCTATGACAACCCGGCGTTCCCCGAAGACCTTAAGAAGGACATATACAGGCACCTCTCGGAGAAGCACTCTGACGAGAGAAAGGCTACGGACACCGAGGAGCAGTTCATATACAAGACTAGGAAGAAGGGCTTCGGCCCGTTCAAGGAGCGTATCTGGACAATGGATGCGGCCCGCAGGCAGAAGATAGAGGCCGAGATAGAGAAGAAGGTAGACCTCTACTTCGAGCGGCTCAATGCCCGCAATACCAGGGAGCTCGCGGCAAAGTACATAAAATAGTGAAATGAACGTTTCCGTGTGCTACAATAACGGAATCCGGTTGAAAGGAGCAGCATAGCAAGATGATCGCGGCAACACAGTTGAGAGTGGGGATGACCATACTATTTAACGGCGAGCCTTACAGGGTCGTTGCTGTCCAGCATATCACGCCCGGCAACTGGCGCGGCATGGTGCAGACTAAACTCAAGCACTTGAAGACCGGCTCATCTGTCGAGAACAGGTTCCGCTCAGAGGACAAGCTGGAGAAGGCGAGCCTTGAGCAGCACGAGATGGAGTACCTCTACGACGACGGGTCGGATTATCACTTCATGAACAGCGAGACCTACGAGCAGGTCGCGCTCTCAAAAGAGGTCCTTGGAGACAACGTCTATTACCTCATACCGAACGTGAAGTTCATGATCGAGTATTATAACGAAGCTCCGGTCGGTGTTGAGCCGCCCAAGGTCGTTGAGCTCAAGGTGGTCGATACGGCCCCGTTCATGAGGGGCGCGACCGTGGCCGCTTCGGCCAAGCCCGCGACCCTTGAGACAGGGCTGGTGGTGAACGTCCCGGGCTTCATAGAGTCAGGCGAGGTCATAAGGGTGGATACTGCTGAAGGCAAGTATCTGGAGAGGGCGAAAGCCTCGCAGTAGCAGGCTGTCCATCTGCTGTGTCGTCATCGTCGCTCGTCGCTTAAGAGTACAAAAAGAGTACGACTCGCTCCTCGCTTCCTCGACTCCTTGCATCTGGAGCTTTTTGAACAGCCTGAATAAGACCGCAGGCTCACTTGGAAAAAATAAAACCCTGCCCTGAAAAGGGCAGGGTTTTTTATTGCCCATACATGCGATTTGTAATCCTGAAATCTTCTATGCCATAATATTACATGATGAAGAGCCAGGCCATCGAAGAGAAGCTCGCGAAGCTGCCCTCGCTTCCGGGTGTTTACATAATGAAGGGCGCGACAGGCGAGGTCCTCTACATTGGCAAGGCCAAGGACCTGAAGGGCCGGGTGCGCTCATATTTCAGGGAGGCAGGAGACGGCAGGTATGCCGTGAGGTTCCTCGCATCAAAGGTCGAGGATATCGACTATATCGTAACCGCAAATGAGAAAGAGGCATTGCTTTTAGAAGACACTCTTCTTAAAAGCCACAAGCCCAGGTACAACATCCGCCTCAAGGACAGCAAGACCTATGTAAGCATTAAGATAACCCTCAAAGAGAAGTTCCCGCGCATATTAGTCACACGGCAGAGAAAGAAGGACGGCTCGCGCTACTTCGGCCCTTATATCTCGGCCCGCGAGGTGAGAGAGACGATAAAGTTCATCCGCCGCATATTCCCGCTTTGCGTCTGCTCGGTCTCCGAGTTCAGGAATAGGACGCGCCCGTGCCTCGATTACCAGCTCGGGCTCTGCCCTGCCCCTGCAGTCAATATGATAAGCGAAGAGGCCTACAGGGAGCTCGTTGACAACGCCATCATGTTCCTTGAAGGCAAGAACAGGGAACTGTTGAAGAAGCTTGAGGAGCGCATGTCTGAGGCGTCGAAGGCGCTGGAATTCGAGAAGGCGGCGAGGCTTCGCGACAGGATAGCGGCAATCGAGGCGATGCTCGAGAAGCAGAAGGTCGTCGGCAGAAGGCTGGTTGACCAGGACGTCTTCGCGTTCGTGCGCGAGAAGGACTCGATTGCGCTCCAGGGCCTCTATATCAGGGACGGCAGGCTCACGAGCGGCAACGACTATTACTTCCATGATGCGGGCCTGCCTGACGAGGAGATACTCTCGTCGTTTTTGGCCGAGTATTACAGGGGAGAGCGTTTTGTGCCTGACGAGGTCATAGTGCCTGTTGGGCTCGACGACAGGGAGGTGCTTGAGGACTGGCTCTCGGAAAAAAAGGGAAAGAGGGTGTCAGTCATCCTGCCGGAGAGGGGGGACAAGGTAAGGCTCCTCGAGATGGCAGAGGCCAACGCGCGGCAGGCCTTGAGAAAGAGGGCGGTGGCTGCGTCTGCAAAGGCCGGGCTTCTCGATGAGCTGAAGACGAGGCTGCACCTCAGGGCAACTCCCCGCCGCATAGAGGCATACGACATATCGAACATCGGCGGCAAGCACCCGGTTGGCGCGATGGTCACATTCGCGGACGGCGGGCCTGAGAAGTCATCGTACAGGCTATTTAAAATAAGGGGGCTTGCAGGCCCGGACGATTACGCGATGATGCATCAGGTGCTCTCAAGGAGGTTCAGGGCTGACGCAGGTGAAGAGAAGGCCCTTTCAAAGCCTGATATGCTTCTCATAGACGGCGGCAAGGGGCAGCTCAACATAGCGCTCGCTGTCTTGCAAGAGCTCGGTGTCGAAGGCGTCGAGGTGAGGGCGCTCGCAAAGGACAGGGATGAGGCGCTTGAGAAGCGCGGCGCTAAATCAAAGGGCGAGCGTGTCTTTATCCCGAACGTCAAGGACCCGGTCTTGCTGAGAGAGGGCTCAAAGCCAGACCTGCTCGTGAGGCGGATAAGGGACGAGGTCCACAGGTTCGCCATCTCGTATCACAGGAAGCTCAGGTCAAAGGAGGTGGCCTCGCTCGTTGAAAAGGTCCCCGGCATAGGCGGGAAAAAGAAGAAGGCGCTCTTCGACAGGTTCGGCGACTTAGAGAGCATGGTCAACGCCGATGTCGCCGATCTCATGACGGTTCCGGGAATAACTGAAGAGCTGGCCAATGAGATAAAGCGGCTCAAGCCAGCGGGACAGTAAGGGTCATCCAGCCACCTTCCTGAGATACTCCCTTATCCTCTCCGCGTTCTTCCCGGCATCCCCCTTGCCTACGCGCGAGGCTGACCTCACGTCGAGCCTGGTCCTGTCGCCAACAGGTATGACCCTTACGACGATATCGTCCTTGAAGCCGAACCAGAAGGTCGTATCAGTTGCCTCAATCCTTCCAGTCGTCCTGTCAGATGCGGATATCTCCCAATCCATCTGCTCTGCAGCGGAGAGCGCAGCCTCAAAGGCCTGGTCAGCCCCCATCGGTAGTATAAGCGGCCTTATATCAGGGTATGCTGCCGCCTGTTTGCCGGCCATATCAGCGCCAGGATATTCTACGCGGCTGCCTGATGCCTTTCTTTCATCAACAAGCGAGACAAATTCAGGCGGGCTTACCATGTCAGTAGTTATGTCGTTTATGGGAGGGAACTGCCGCGCGCCGCTCAAGAGGCTCCATGGTATGTAGAAGGCTGTGAAGCCAGCGACAATGCCTGAGAGCGCGATTAGCCTCGTACTCCGGCTTCCCTTGAGAGAAAAGGTGAACCCGGCTGCCGCGATTATGATGCCTGAGATGCCGCCGTAAGCAGCGAACTCCATTATCCTGAAGGCGCTCCTGTGGCCCAAGAGCCCTGCCCTGTAGCCAGCGGGCGAGAACATGAGCGCGGCAAGCGATGCGAGCCCCAGCGCGAGTCCAAGCAGGGCAATCCAATATCCAATTTTTTTTGCCTTCTCTCCCATGCTGGAAGGCTATCAGCGCAAGCCCATGCTGTCAAGGCAGGGTGGCAGCCGTAAAATAAGATTTAAAAAAAGCCCGGCCTGTGGTAAAGAGAATCTGAGTCCCCCTCATGAGTTGAGCATGCGCCCGCTCGCGTTGACTGCTATTTCCATCATTGCAGGGATATTGGCCTCAGATGGCCTGGGCTGGTCATACGGGCTAGTTATCCCTGGCATAATCATCTCCCTTTTTATCATCTCAATCGCTTACATTTCCGGAGAAGAATTCAAGGTCATTGCCGCCGGGCCCGCCTTCTTCTTCATCGGCGCGCTCTTTATCATCCCCTGGTCACGCCCAGAGCTTCCCAATGGACACATCCTGAACCGCGTGCAGAGCGAAGCGCCTGAGCTATCAAGGACAGGCAGCGTCATAGAGGGGCGCGTTCTCGATGCAGAATCAACAGGCAGGAGGACGAGGGCGCTCCTCGAAACAGAGGCGGTTCAGGGCAAGAACGGCTGGGAGCCTGCAAGCGGACTTGTCCAGGTAACGATAAACGGCAGGATCGATCTCATCCCAGGCGAGCGCATAAGGACCCTTGCCATGCTCGACGAGCCCCGCAACTTCGGAAACCCGGGCGAGTTCGACTACAAAAGGCTCCTCAACAGGAAGGGCGTCTTTGTGACCGGCTATGCCAAGAGCGAAAGGCTCGTGGAGGTTGTCGAGCCTGCTGAACTGGGCCGTATACCCGTGCACCGGATGAGAAACGGCATAAGGTCCTTCATCGATTCGAGCAAGGTAGAGAACGCCGAAGCATTGAAGGCGCTCATAGTCTCAGGGCAGGGCGGTATTGATAAGAAGCTCAAGGACGCCTTTGCCTCGACCGGCACAGCGCACATACTCTCCATATCAGGGCTGCACGTCGGCATAGTCGCGGCCTTCGCGTACGGGTTCATCCTGTTCCTGATGAAGAGGTCCGAGAGGCTCCTTCTTGCGCTCAACGCGAGAAAGGCGGCGCTCGCCATCTCAGCCCTGCCTGTCGTGCTCTACGGCGCGCTTGCGGGATTTCCCGCGCCAACGCAGAGGGCCGTCATAATGGTGCTCGCCTTTGCGGCATCGTTCCTTCTGGGCAGGGGCAGGGATTATCTCAACACGCTCTCACTTGCGGCCATCATCATACTTGCCATTGCCCCGTATTCGGTCTGGGACATCTCCTTCCAGCTTACGTTCGTTGCCGTAGCGTCGATAATAGTCCTGGCGCCGAGGATGAAAGAGCTCATGGGAGCAGGTGAAAAAGAGGAGCCTGAAACCAAGCCAGCCCGGCTCAGGCTTTTTTTCAGAAGAAAGCTGCTGCCGATCATATTCGTTACTGTCGCCGCGGGTATCGGCACATCCCCTTTGCTCGCCTACCATTTTCATAGAATCTCTCTCGTGGGCCTTGCGGCCAATCTGGCGGTCGTGCCACTCTCGGCCGTGGTGGTGCCGCTCCTGCTCATATCTTCAGCCCTCATCCCGATATCAGAGGCCCTTGCGGCCGTGCCATTGCAGATAGCTGATTTCGCGTTCGGCATCATCGCCCTCGTTGTGCGTCTCTTCTCGTCCCTACCCTGGTCATCTTTATGGGTCTCACCGCCTTCGGTCTTCCAGGTGGCCCTTACGTATATCTTCGTTGCCTCTTTGGCTATGCTCAAGGAACGGAGGTCAGCGAGATACGTCGCCGCAGTGTCAGCCGTGTTGATTCTTGCTGGTTTCAGCTCCGGCCAGATCTTCAAGCCCGATACGGGCCTCATGAAGGTGACATTCCTCAGTGTCGGGCAGGGCGACTCTGCCTTTATCGAATTTCCGGACGGAAAGACGATGCTCGTTGACGCAGGCGGCTCTAACAATCCGGATTTCGATACTGGCGAAAGGATAGTAGCGCCCTTTTTGAGGGCAAGGGGCGTAGAGAGAATAGATTATATCCTCCTGAGCCACGCGCAGCAGGACCACATGGGCGGGCTCGCCTTCGTGGCATCGAACTTCGATGTCAATGAGCTCTGGTGGAACGGGCAGGGCAGCCTGGGAGGACTCGAAGCTGCACTTGAAAGGAATGGCGTCCGGGTAATCGATACGCGAGCAATCGGCAGAAAGGAGATCGGCAAGGTCGTTCTTGATTTCCTCAATCCAACGAGCAATGCAGGGCTGGACATCAACGAAAAGTCGGTCGTCATGCGGATGAGCTACGGGTCACAGTCCTTTCTCTTCACAGGCGACATAGGCTCCAAGACAGAGGCCATGCTCTTGGGCAGGCCCGTGGCCGCGACTGTTTTAAAGGCAGCACACCACGGGTCTAAGGGATCTTCATCGCCTCAGTTCATCGACGCTGTCAGCCCCTCGATAGTGGTGGTTTCCGCTGGCAGGAAAAACGCCTTCGGATTCCCCCACCAGGAGACCCTTGAGAGGTACGCGGCAGCAGGCGCGAAGGTCATGCGGACCGACCTTGGCGGCGCGGCTGTCTTTGAGACAGACGGGAAATACCTCTATTCAGCCTCTTATTTGACTGAGGGGGCGCCATAGTTTATACTTTCCAACAGGCTGCTGAAAAAGTCCATCTGCTGCGTTGTCTTCGTCGCTCGTCGCTGCGACGTACATGAAGCGTACGACTCGCTTCTCGTTTCCTCGACGCCTTGCATATGGAGCTTTTTGAGCAGCCTGAATAAATGGTTTATCAGCGGCGTGTCAAAAATATTGGAGGTGTTCCCATGAGGCTCCTGTTCGTCACCATCGCCCTGTTACTCGCTGCAACTCCCGCATTCGCCGACCTCTTCCAGTGGACAGACCAGCAGGGGGTCGTGCACATAACAGACAGCCTTGAAAAGGTGCCTCAGGCTTACAGGGCGAGGGTAAGGGTGATAAAGGAAGGCGCCAAGGAGCAGGGCCCGAGCCTCGAGGCAACGACCCCGCCCCCGCTTACAGCTGACCCGGGCGCCCAGCTATACGGAGACCAGACGCTCGAATGGTGGCGGCAATCCTTCCACAGAAAAAGATCCGAGATAGACCAGCTGCAGACGTCGATAAACACCAAGACTGATTTCATGTCCCTTTTCGAGAGCGGCAGGAGGGTGGGGCAGATCTATACGCCCGACCAGGTCGCGAGATACAACCTCTACAGGGGCGAGATGCCAGAAGACCTGCGCAAGCTCTCTGCCCTGAGGGAAGAGTACGAAGAGCTCCAGAGAAAGGCTACAGTAGCGGGCGTGCCGAGGGAGGTAAGAGAGCAGTAGTGGAGCGCACGCCTTAATGTATTTTGTCTTACCAGACCAGGGGCATTAGGCGTAGCGAGCATAGGGATGGGGGAGGGGCGCGCGAGCCGAGGTAGAAGGAGCGAGCGCGGAAAAGGATTTTTCCTTAATATGATCGTTATTGTGGTTTTTTAGTTTTATTTAATCTGTATCGGAGAACCGCTTAGATACTCACCTCTGTTCCAGCCGCGACCGCGAAGCATTCGAGCTTCGAGCCCTTCTGCCGTATGACATCATTGCAGTCCTTCACCATCTCATCTACCTGGCTGTCGGTCCTGTCCTGGTTCTGGTGGAAGAGGCCCAGGGCCTTTACGCCGGATTCGAGCGCGAGCTCGAGCGTGTCGAGGTAGACCGAATGGCCCCAGCCCTTTGTCCCTGACTCGTACTCCTCTTTCCTGTATTCGGCATCATGGTAGAGGAGATCTGCGCCAGCGCTGAACCTCTTGTAATCGTCGTAGCCGAGGCCAAAGGGGTGGCGGAAGGCGAGCTCGTTGTCAGTCAGGAATACGAATGCCCTGTTGTCCTCCTCGAGCCTGTAGCCCACGCCCTGGTTGGGGTGGCTCAAGGGGATGGTGCTTATCTTCACCGAGCCTATTGAGTAGCCCTTCAAGCCCATGCCGAGGAAGCTTATGTCAGCGCTTATGTCCTCGAGCTCTATGGGGAAGTTCGGCGCGGCCATGGTCTTTGAGAGTATGCGCTTCAATGAGTCCTGCGTAGGCTGCGGGCCGTAGATGTTTATCCGGCTGTCCTTCCTGTATATGGGCTTGAAGAACGGGAAGCCGGAGAGGTGGTCCCAGTGAGCGTGCGTAAGGAGGAGGTGTATGTTGCGGGCACCGTTTTTTGCGAGCCTGTTGCCCAGGCACCTTATGCCGGTGCCAGCGTCGATGACGATCAGGTCGCCGGAGGCGCTCTCCACCTCGATGCAGGTGGTGTCGCCCCCGTATTTGAGGAATTCCTTGCCGGAAACGGGAATAGATCCGCGCGAGCCCCAGCAGCGTATCAGCATGGCAGCCCTACTCGGGCGAAGTTCGGTATTTGGAGGGCGTTCATCGGTATAGTCATCCTGGCTTTGGGTCCAGGTGAAATTATAGCAACGTATTATAATGAGATGTGTGACTTTAGTCAATCAAAGATGGAAAAAAGGGGCTGGTTTACCTAATCTTCTTCATTGCGGCCGCCTTTGCGGCCGATATGACCGTCTTCAATGCCGCCCCTTTTTCCCGGGCTGCCGCGCGGCAGTCCTCGTACTCTGGCTGGGCGTTCACGGCCTTCCCAGCCCGGAAGGAGATCTTTACCGGTATGCTCCCGAAGGGCGTGCTGACCTTTACGATCTTCCTCTCCAGGCAGTGCCTCTCGACCGCATAAGTCCTTACGCCAATCGTCGATGATTCCTCGAAGATTATGCCGAGCAGGCCATCCCTGTCAGAAGGCCTTGATAATACGGTAAGGAGCACGCCAGGCCTGGTTTTTTTCATCTGCACAGGGGTGAAGAAGGCGTCGAGCGCGCCTTTCTGGATGAGCCTCTCAAGCAGATAGCCAGCGACCTGCCCGCTCATGTCGTCTATGTTTGTTTCGAGCACGATGAGCCTTTCCACCCCTTCGGTTGCAGCGGCCTTTTCACCCACCGCGCCGAGCATGGCCCGAGCGAGGTTTGCTGACTCCCTGAAATCTTTCTTCCCTGCGCCGTAGCCTGTCTTCTCGATCGTCATGGCAGGCATGGGGCCGAACGAGGCGATCGCCTTCATTATGGCCGCCCCGGTCGGGGTCGTGAGCTCAAATGGTATACTCGACGGCGCAACCAAAGAGCCCTTCAATATCTCTACTGTAGCAGGCGCAGGTATTGGTATCCTGCCGTGCATGGTATCTGCCCAGCCTGAGCCGAGCGGCAGGGGAGAGCATACGACCTTGTCGGGCTTGAGCATGTCGATTGCCACAGCCGCTCCAACGATGTCTATTATCGAATCCATCGCGCCGATTTCGTGAAAATGGACCCTGTCAGCCGGAACGCCGTGCATCTTGCCCTCTGCCTCGGCGATAAGGCGGAATATCTCCGTTGAGAGCTTCTTTACTCCGGGCTTCAATTCGCTCCCCGAGATTATCTTTTTTATGTCACGGAAGGTCCTGTGGTGGTGCGACTCGTGGAGTTTCACCCTGAAGGTCGTACCTGTTATGGAATGGCGGGTCTCTTTTCTGATTGCGACGTCTATCCTGTCAACGGGGAGCTTTTTAAGCTCTCGGAGCAGGACCCTGTGGTCAACGCCCATATCAATAAGAGAGGCGAGGAACATGTCGCCGCTTATGCCCATTGGGCAGTCGAAGTAGAGGAGTTTGGATCCCTTTTTCATTTTAATTGCCAAATTCCACGCTGGCACTGGTCTGACGCTCTCAATACACCAGTATCTCTTAAATTCTGAGCTGCCCAACGCACATCATATTGCCACGTATAAAACAAATCATCTGACCTTCTAAGCTCGCTTTCATAATTTTCCCATATGTATTTGCAAATTTCGACGATATTGGCGCTTCCCTTTTTGCTTCTTAAAGCATGAATGATCCATTCTTGCAGGTCCTCTTTTCGCGCCATGTTACCTCCGGTATGATTCAGTTCCTGTTTATCAGGCTCGCAACATAAGCCGCGCCGAAGCCGTTGTCGATGTTCACTACTGAAATACCGGATGCGCATGAGTTGAGCATTGCAAGGAGCGTCGTGATGCCTCCGAGGTTCGCGCCGTAGCCAATGCTCGTCGGCACGGCTATGACCGGACGGGCAACGAGACCGGCCACCACGCTCGGCAGCGCGCCT
>CAZDUP010000034.1:0-13388 GCA_964508625.1 uncultured Thermodesulfobacteriota bacterium | reverse complement strand
CTCTTCGCGGGCTTGGTCGCAGCCTGCTCAATCATCTTCTCATATCCGGCATACGCGCAGCATGAGCACCCGTCGCAACAGGGGCAGTCCGGGCCTCAGGCCCCGCATCAGGCCCAAGACAGGCCCTGGCTCGGCATCACCATTCAGGAGATGAACGAGGAGGCTGCGAGGAGTCTCGGCATTACCGAGACAAAGGGCGTTTTCATCTCCCAGGTGGCCCCTGGCGGGCCTGGCCAGGAGGCTGGGCTGCAGATGGGCGACGTCATCGTCGAGCTCAACGGCGAGGATGTCACTGGCGCGGACGATTTCATATCAAGGGTCCGGGAAAATGAGATAGGCTCGACGGTCGCACTCGAGGTAATGAGGGGCGGCGCGACCGAGAACATAAACGTTCGCCTCGGCGAGATGCCGTCTACCGCCATGATGGGCAGGTCCATGACAGGCGGCGCAGGTGGCGGCATGATGATGGGCGGGATGTCCGGCGGGAGCTGCCCGGACTGCCCGATGTGCGGCCAGACAGGCCATGCGCCATGTCCGATGATGGGACAGATGTCGGGGCAGATGGGCGGCCAATGCGGCCACATGGACGGTCAGAAGGGCATGCACAGGCACGGTGACCAGGCCATGCCCGGCCCGGGCATGCGCGGCGGCATGATGGGCCCGGGAATGGACCCGATGATGGGGCAGATGTACTCAAGGCTCATGAAATCGATAAAGACACTTGACCTCACGCCTGAGCAGAAAGCAAAGGCACGCGAAATCTACATGAACTACAGGAAGCAGGCCATAAAGACCGGCTCTGAGATAAAGATAGCGAAGATAGAGCTTCACGAGCTTCTCAGGGCCCAGCCGGTTAACATGGAGAAGGTAAGGGCAAAGGCTTCGGAGATAGCGTCGAAGACGACTGACCTCATGCTCTCAGGGGTAAAGAGCATGGAGGAGTTCAAGAAGCTCCTTACGCCCCAGCAGAGAGGCCAGTTGAACGACATGCTCGCCCTTGACTCAGGAACGGACGGAATGGACGCCGGGGAGGGTGACGCCTCCGGCGACACCATGCAATAGGTTCTCACGCCACAGACGAAGGGGGTGGTAATATGAAGGCCAGATATGTTCTCCCGAGGGTCGCCCACTGCTCAGAGGGCTGCCCAAGACTGTCCTGGGCAAGACGTTAAACTGCCCGCCTTTTCTCCCCAACATTTTCCTTCCCCGTGCCCGCATTCTGTAATACACTGTAATCGTATAATTCAGCAGGAGTTCTTCTCAGATGGGCATCGAATGGAGCAGCAACCTTTCTACCGGGGTTGATTGGCAGGACAGGCATCACAAGGAGCTTTTCAAGCGCATAAACCGCCTCCTGGACGCCATGTCATCGGGATACGGCAAGGAAGAGGTAAGGGATCTCTTCAAGTTCCTTGACGAGTACTTCGTGGTGCATTTCGAGGCTGAGGAGCGCGCCATGAACAAATACGGCTATCCAGGCACTATCGCCCACCTCGCCGAGCACACTGCTTTCATAGACCAGATAGCCATGCTCAGGAAAGATTTTGAGAGCGGCGCCTCCACAGGCCTTGTTATAAAGGTCCAGCGGCAGGTCGTGGACTGGCTCATAAACCACATAGGCGACCTCGACAAGAAGCTCGGCAGCTTCATAAAGTCAGCCGAGACAGAGATGCGCTGACCCCCCTATTCAGGCGTTGCCTTCGCTGGCTTTTCCAGGGATATCACCAGCACGCCAGCTATGACGAGCCCCATCCCGGCAATCTGCACCAGATCCATCGTCTCCCCGAGTATCAGCCATGCTAAAATGGCCGTCGATACAGGCCCCACGAAGCTCGCGAGCGCGGCCCTGCTCGCACCTATGCGTTTTATGCCAAGCGCGATTGTGAGCACGGGCACGAAGGTAGAAATGACCGCGAGTGCGAGTAGCAGCCCCCATACCTCCGGCTCAGCCGGTACGCTCTGGCCGCGCCATGTCGCGAGAAAGGCAGCTGTGGCGGCCGTGGTGCCATAGGCCGCAATTTTGACCCCTGATACCCTCCTTGAGAGAAATTCCGTAAGTATATAACTTAGCGAATAAATCAGCGCGGAGAAGAGCACGAGCGCGGCGCCCGTGGCATCTGCCCTGCCTATCCCGCTCGTGATCTTCAGTACAAGCGCGAGGCCCGCGTAGGTGAGGACTATCGAGAGCCCCTTTCTCCTGTTGAGCCTTTCCTTGAAAAATACGGCAGCCCAGACGACGACAATCGCCGGATAGGTATATAGGATGACCCTCTCCAGGGAGGCATCTATGTAGATGAGGCCGTAAAAGTCGGCGAGCGCGGCCGCGTACAGTCCAAGAAGGCCGGAGAGCGCAAGGTAGACGGTGTCCCTCCATGAGACCCTGGGCGAGGGGAAGAAAAAGACGGCGGCCCAGAAAAATGGCAGCGCAATGGAGAAGCGCAGCGCGAGAAGGGTCACGGGGTCCACGCCGTAGCCGTAGAGGAGCTTGGCGAATATCCCCTTTGCGGCGAATGTCACGGCCGAGGCGGCCACGAGCGCGTAGCCGAGGGCTATCTCTTTTCTTTCCATCAGAACACTTGGGAGTCAGGGACCAATGTCACAGCATCTCCGCCCTGTTTTTTTGTATATTGTAGTTGCGCCCTGACGATGGGGACAAGCCCTGACGACGGGGCCCAACGATGATATCAGCAGCCGGCCCGGACTGTAAAGTCCCGTAAAGAATCAGCGGCAG
The DNA here is from genome assembly GCA_964508625.1 of uncultured Thermodesulfobacteriota bacterium. GTDB lineage: Bacteria > Desulfobacterota > GWC2-55-46 > GWC2-55-46 > GWC2-55-46 > UBA5799. Next base: position 10,657 of record CAZDUP010000034.1, on the reverse strand, counting down.
TGAACCGATAAGTTGAATAAGAAAAAGAAGAGAAGGACGTTGCCGTGTCCGCAGCCGGAGCAGAAGCAAAGTACCTCAATCTAGAAATACCGGGAAAAATAGCCTTAGCCATCCTCTTTGTGCTCCTCTTCCTACTCCCGGCCCTGTCCTATGCAGGGCAACCGGGAAAAAGCAGCCCGTCATACTGGATAAAGAAGATAAGCAAGCCTGACGAGGTCATCCTCAACGCCAGCGATATAAGGCTCTTCAACGGCCTTACCCTCGAGGGCACGGACGGCATGGCCGACATCCATGCCATGCCAGACGTCATATCCGGCCAGAGGGTATTTGACTGGATGTGGTCCGACCTTCTTACGGACCCTCTCGGCAAGTACGATTCAAGGGGCCATGCTATCCCGGACGGCTTTTTCGAGGACCTCGCCTGGAACATGGACTTCGAGGACATCCCTGAAGAGGTCGAGGTCAGGTTCGGAGTCATAACCGGCAGGGCCGACGTGAGGGGGCTTCCCACGGACATGGCCCTTCTGCCCAAGCCCGGCCGCGGCGGCTTCGACATGATACAGTACTCGAGCCTCTATCCGGCAGAGAGGGTCGCGCTCCTGCACATGAGCAGGGACAACGAATGGGGCTTTTTCCAGACCAGCACGTTCAGGGGCTGGATAAGGATGGACAGGGTCGCGTTCGGAGAGCGCGAGGACGTGCTCGAAGAAGAGAGCGGGCCTTTCGTCATAGTCACCGGCAGCAAGGTGAAGATATACGGAGACAGGGCCATGAAGACGCTCGCCGGAGAGGCCGCGATGGGCAGGGTGCTCTACCTTGCCGCCAAAAAGTCAGCTGCCTCGCCCTGGGCTGTCCGGTTCCCTGTAAGGGGCGCAGATGGCGTTCTTGAGTGGAAGGAGGCGTACATACACCAGCGCGCCGACGTCCACGAGGGATACCTGCCCTACACGCGCAGGAACGTCATCAGGCAGGCATTCAAGATGCTCGGCGAGGAGTACGGATGGGGCGGCAGGGACGGACTCCGTGACTGCTCGCTCTTCATACAGGATGTGTTCGCCACGGTGGGCCTCAAGCTGCCGAGGAATTCAAGATACCAGGGCTTGTCCGGCGACGTGCTTGCGCAGCGTGACGATTTCGGCACAAGTGAAGAGGTGGCCCTGGCCCTGAAGCACGCTGACCCTGGCACGACCCTGCTGACCCTGCGCGGACATGTGATGCTGCACATTGGCAATGTTAAGGGCAAACCCTTTGTAATACATCAGATTTTCGGGTACGCGGACAGAAAGGGAATGAGGCGCATAGGCAAGGTGGCGGTAACCGGTCTTGACCTTGGACGCCGCTCTGCCATAGGGCCCATGAAAAACAGGTTGAGAAGCATAACCCGCCTCACGGTCCCGGCCCAGTTAGGGGTCGGCCAGCCTATTGACAAGAACGCCTGAGTTGCAGTAAAATAGAACAAACGTATCCTCTGAATCCCGACCTCCGGGATAGCCGCTCTAATAGCCCTTTAATATTCTTCATGCCATACTGGGGCTGTAAAACTGGCAATTCAAAAAAGGAGGTAGGGCCATGAGGACAGACAAACTGAATGTAGGGGAGCTCATCGCGCTGCTCGCAGTGGTGGTAACGATCGTCACGGGCGTGGCGGTCTCGTAGATGGGCATGAGTCAACCTTAGAAAGGGGAAGGCAGCGCAAGCGGCCTTCCCCTTAATTTTTTGAACCAAAACACTTGTCCCCCGTCTTTCCTTCTATATTCAACCCTTGTAGTACGTACTTGCCTGCCCGTGTATCGTAGGGCATACATTCTCTGGCACAAGCTCCACTATGCGCCCGAGCGCGGCAGATACCTTGTCCCTTAGCCCTGGCTTCAGGCTCTTTACGTGCTGGAAGGTGTTCAAGAGGCGGCTCGCGGTTGTGGCGTTTATGGGCGCGAGGCTCACCACAGTATCAGCGGCCCATTTTATACCCCTGTCAGTCCATATGGCCTTATTGTTCCCGGCCATCGTGAGGAAGAGGGCGCGGCACCAGGTCGGCTGCGTGATGTCGAAGGTAGTGCGGCATCTCTCGCGTTCTATCATCTCGAAGACGTCTTCGCGCGTGCCGCTCGAGACCACGCGCAGGTAATTGGCGTATCCACTCAAGTGCGGGTGCCATTGCTCGTAGACTTGTTCGAGGATGGAGCTCCGCTGAGCAGAGGTCGAACGGTTGAGGGCAGTGAGGGCCGCGACCCTCTCGCTCGCTGTCGAGGCGCCGTTGAAATAGTCCAGTATGATCCCGTGGCTCTCCTTTGAATCCTCTATCGCGATAAGGTCGAGGAGGATGTTCCTGAGCATCCTTGTCTCAATGCCGTCATTCAGCGATGTGACAACGTGGGACCCGAGCCTCCTGTATTCATCGATGAGCCTTGCCCTGAACCTTTCGTTAACCGCTCCCGCGAGCCGCTCCCTCGCAACGACCATCTCCTGGTACCATGTCGTGTACCGCCTGTCCAGAGGCTGCTCGTCTATGCGAAGGAAGTAGGCCTTGAGCGAGGAAGGGAGGCTTGAATCCGAAAGTATGCCGCCGTATAGCGAGAGCCATTCTTGGCTGACGGCAGCCGCAGGGTCATTAAGGAGCTTTACCCTCTCGATGTCAGTAAGCTTCCTCATCGCGTCGACCCTGTTGTAGGCGTTCGGGTCAAGTCGCGTCTGCATGGCAAGCGTCGATGCATCGGCGTTTGCGTGGGTAAAAGTCCCGTAAAAGGAATAGTCCCGGTTCATGGAGGCGAAGGCCGGGGCATGGGCTATATCGTCAAACAGGATTTTAGCCTCACGTTCATTGAAAGTTATTACCCGTTGAGTCCCGGGCATGTCACGCCCGTCGCTGTCAACGAGAGCCACCTCTATGGGCAGGCAGAATGGCCTCTCGCCCTCTTTAAGCTCCTGCCTCAGCTCTATCCTGTATTGGCGCGCCTTCTCGTCGTACCCGGTCTTTGCGAATACCTTTGGATAGCCTATCCTCAGGAGCCATTCGTCCTTGAACTGCTTTAAGGATATGCCCGAGACCTCCTCAAAGCATTCGAAGAACTCATCCGTGTCCGCGTTGCCTGCCCTGTACCTCTTGAAGTAGAGCGTCTTGCCAGCATGGAAGGCCTTTGGCCCGATGAGGAGGCGGAGCATGCGTATAACCTCTGCGGCCTTGACGTAGGTAACGCCGTCAATGAGCTCGTCAGGGTCGTTGAAGCCCTCCCTCACTATGCGGCCGAAGTGTCCGGCGTCTTCGATAGTCAGGGGGCCGAGGAGCGGCGCCCTGATGGAATCTACCTGGTAGAGCCTTGAGAAGGCCGGGTCAAAGAGGTCTGCCATGAACTGCCTCTCAACGTCAACCGTATATGCCTCGTTGAGCCAGACGTCGAAAGGAGTTGCCATCGTTGTTTCGCTGCCGCACTGGTTGTGCTCGAATTCGTGCACTATGACCGCGTGGGCATAAAGGAGCGTGCCGTCGAGCGTGTGAGGGGTTATGAGGGCCGCGTCAGTGACTATTGTGGTGTTGCCAAGGTTTTCCATGCCGCCGAAGTTGGACTTAGTCATGCAGATGGTGCGGTAAGTATCGAACGGATACTCGTAGCCCTGCGTCCTCCCCACCCAGAGAACCGATTTTTTAAGTATGTCAATCGGTATCCGGGCCTCTTCGACAGAGCCGGGCGGAACGAGATATTCGAGCATTACCTTTCTTCCTGAGGGATAGGTCACTTCGCCGCTGAGTGTTTCCCATGTGCCAGCGCCCACAAAGAAGAGATAAGGGGCCATGGGCACCGGGTTGTCATAGGTTATGACCTGGCGCGAGGGGTCGCCGGGCTTTTGTATCGGTTTGCCGTCCGGGTTGTGCTTGCGGTCCACGTTGCCGTTGGATATGAGGTTGGTGTACCTGATGTCAGCCTCTATGGTGGTCGTCATGGTGCACTTTGCGCGGCAGTCGTCGAAGATGGGCATTATGCGCTGAAAGCCCCACTGCTGGCACTGTGAGATGTACTGCTGCGGAGCGCCCGGGGGCGTGGTGTCCTTGTATATGCCCTCGAGTATATGGTCGGTGGGTGTGCATACGGTGCTGGTGCGTATAAAGAACCTCTCGCCCGCCGCCGTCTTCTTGGGGAGCTTCACTACGAGCCTGTCTTTGTCCCGTTGATAATTATAGTCGAGCGCCTTTCCATTGGTGTCCTCAGGGCCGCTCACCCATTCGACGCTTTTTATCTCAAGCTCCTTTGCGTCGAGCGTAACTTCAGCAACTTCTTCTACAGCAATCATCTGAAGGCAGTTTCGGGCCTCGACCTTCTCTCCAGTGAAGTTCAGGTAAATGGTCAGGTGCTCAAGCCTTACGGCAAGCTCGCCGAAGTCCTCTTTCAGATACTTGAACCGCCTCTGGGCCTTGTTCCTGTTTTCCGCCACGCATTCCTCCATTAAAAATCCGAGTCAGATCATATCCCCACATTTTACCAGAAAGTCGGCCGGTGATTAACGGTAAACCGAAAAGGGGGCAGAAAAAACGTCCGGCCTCGCAACCGCCTTGACTATGAAAGCGCTATTTTTATACAATCCAGTCATGAACCGCATAGCTATCATAGGCGCGGGCAAGGGCGGCACTGCCCTGCTGCGCATCCTCCACAAGGACCCGCTCGTAAGGGTCTTGAAGATGGCGGACGAAGACCCTAAGGCGCCGGGCATGAAACTGGCCAGGGAGCTCGGCATACCGACTACGGCGGATTTCAGGAAGCTTTTCGGCCTCAAGGGGCTCGATACACTCATCGACGTCACCGGCAGTCCCGGCGTTCAGAAGGAGCTCAAGAGATTGAGCCATTCAGGTGTCGCGGTAATAGGCGGCTTCGAGGCCAAGTTCATGTGGCAGCTCATAGAGGCGCAGATACGGAGCAGGGAGGCGATGAAGAAGCATCTCGCCGAATACCAGGCACTTTTGAGGCTCTATATGAGGGACGCGCGCCACGCTGTCATCGAGGAGCGCACCAGGATTGCCCTCGACCTCCACGACGGCCTTGTCCAGACGCTCGTCGGCCTCAACTACAAGATGGACACTTTGGAGGAGAGGGCTACGCGCTGCCCATCGAACCCCACACCCAAGTTGAGGGAGATAAAGGGGCAGCTAAAGAAGGCGATAGAGGAGGCCCGCTACATCGTCTTCAACCTGAAGCCAATATATTTCGAGAAGATGGACCTCATGCCGGCGCTGAGGAGCTATCTGAAGAGCTATGAAAAGGAATCAGGCATTGCCACCACGATAAAGATAGTAGGTGAGGAATCGCGCATACCCGCAAGGGCCAAGGTCTTTCTCTTCAGGATAGTCCAGGAGTCGCTCTCGAACGTCAAGCGGCACGCGCAGGCAAAGCACGCGCATGTGGACATACATGTCAAGGCAACAGACCTCTTCGTGGAGATAGGCGACGACGGCGTGGGCTTCGACATATCAGCGATTGAAAACGACCCGGAGAGATGGACGTCATACGGCGTAAGGGGCATCGAGGAGAGGGCAAGGCTCCTGGGGGGAGAGGCCTCCATAGAGTCCCACCCCGGGAAAGGCACTCTTGTAAAGGTAAAGCTCCCGCTCGAAGACAGGGAGGACGTGCTCTATAAGCTAAAACCGAGGCGCATCTCAAAGAAGAAGGCGGAAACGAATGCCTAATACGGTATCGAAGAAGATAAGGGTCCTCATAGCCGACGACCATCAGGTAGTGCGCGAGGGGCTCACGTCCGTGCTTGAGAGCAAGGGCGACATAGAGGTGGTGGGCCTGGCCGCTGACGGGAAGGAGGCCCTGCAGAAGGCGAGGGAGCTCTCGCCCGACGTGGTCATCATGGACATTAGCATGCCGAACATGAACGGCGTGGAGGCGACGAGGCAGATAAAGAAGGAGAGCCCCCAGATAGGCGTGGTGGTGCTGACCATGTACGGCGACGAGGAGTATATATTCGACCTCGTGAGGGCAGGGGCAGCCGGCTATCTTTTGAAGGACGCTGACTCTGCCCAGATAGCCAAGGCCATAAGGGCGGTATCCAAGGGCGAATCCATGATACACCCGTCGATAGCGGCGAAGATACTGAACGAGTTCTCACAGCTCTCTTCAGGGAAAACGCCGAAGGGGGCGAATGCGGCGAAATCCGAAGACAGCCTTTCGGAGCGCGAAGTCGAGGTGCTCAGGCTCATGGCTGACGGAAAGTCGAATAAGGAGATAGCCAACGATCTCGATCTCAGCGACAAGACTATCAAAAACCACATCCACCACGTATTCCAGAAACTCAAGGTGACGGACCGCACCAAGGCCGTCATGACGGCGATGCGCATGGGTCTTATAGACCTTAAATAGTCCGTACGGACTATCATCAAAACCCGGACCTGTCCTGAAGGGCCTATTGATAAATAGGCCCTTTTTTCTTGCCTTTTTCCCCTTCCGTCCGATTGATATATGCCTGCCGGGACCGTAAAGTTTAGTACCTTCGAAAATTATGCCAGCAGCTTTCATTAAGAGCCTCTTCGAAGGCAAAGGAGAGTGAGCATGAATGTAGGTATTCCTAAGGAGATCCTCGGAAACGAGACAAGGGTCGCGGCTGTGCCGGATACTGTTTCAAGGATGGTCAAGGGAGGCATCGAGGTCCTTGTAGAGTCCGGCGCAGGGGCCGCGTCGTTCATAACCGACGATGAGTACGCAAAGGCCGGAGCGAGGGTGGTGGCGGAGGCTGACGCGCTCTTTTCCGAATCGGACGTGATCCTCAAGGTGAACAGGCCGGTCCTCAACAACAGGGCGAAAAAGCACGAGGCAGACATGATGAAGGAAGGGGCGGTGCTCGTCACATTCCTTCAGCCGCTCGCGAATATCGATGCTGTACTGAAGCTCGCCTCGAAAAGAATAACTGCCTTTTCAATGGACGCGGTCCCGAGGATATCGAGGGCGCAGATGATGGACGCCCTCAGCTCCATGAGCACCGTTGCCGGATACAAGGCCGTGCTCCTGGCCGCGAACGCCCTTAAGAGGTTCATGCCCATGCTCTCCACCGCAGCCGGTACGGTCTACCCGGCAAAGGCGGTGGTCATAGGCGCGGGCGTGGCAGGCCTCCAGGCAATAGCCACGGCAAAGCGGCTCGGCGCGACTGTCACCGGCTTTGACACCAGGCCAGCGGCAGGCGAGCAGATAAAGAGCCTTGGCGGCGAGTTCGTGCCGCTTGACGTGGATCACAGTCAGGCAGAGGACGCGGGCGGCTACGCAAGGGAGATGACCGCTGATTTCTACAAACAGGAGCAGGAGATAATCCGCGGGCACACGAAGGACGCGGACATCGTGATATGCACGGCGCTCATCCCAGGCAAACCAGCCCCGGCCCTTATTACAGAGGAGATGGTAAAGGAGATGAAGCCTGGCTCCGTCATAGTGGACCTCGTCGTGGAGCAGGGCGGCAACTGCATGCTCTCCGAGCAGGGCAAGGACGTGGTCAGGCACGATGTCACGATAATAGGCACGGTAAACCTGCCCGGCACCATCCCGGTGCACGCTAGCCAGCTCTATTCACGTAACATCTACAACTTCCTCATGCTGCTTGCGCCGGACAAGAAGGAACTCAAGATAGATTTCAATGACGAGATAGTGAAGGGCTCTGCAATAACCCATAACGGCGAGATACTGCACAACGGCGTGAAGGAAGCGGCTGCCAAAGGCGATACCGCTTACCCGAGCGGCCCGAACAGCAGGAGCCACTGGTAAATAGAGGAGGAAGGGAAATGGAAGGCTCCACACTCATCATAGGGCTTTATGTCTTCATACTTGCGGGTTTTATCGGATACATGGTCATAACCCAGGTGCCGGCGCTCCTTCACACGCCTCTCATGTCTGCGACGAACGCCATCTCCGGCATCTCGCTCGTGGGGTCTCTGGTCGCGGCCGGGGCTGATTACAACCCGGTAAGCACGATACTCGGGGTCGTTGCCGTTACCTGCGCGACCATCAACGTCGTGGGCGGCTTCCTCATAACCGACCGGATGCTCAAGATGTTCAGGATAGGAGGTAAAAGGAAATGAGCCACTGGATAGAGATAGCTTACCTCCTTGCCTCAGTCTCGTTCATACTCGGCCTCAAGTTCATGGGCTCTGCCGAGACAGCCAGAAAGGGAATGTTCCTTGCCGAACTCGGCATGCTCCTGGCCATAGCAGGCACCCTTGTCCATCATGAGATCGTAAGCTACGAGTGGATTGCAGTCGGCCTCGCGCTCGGAACCGTAATCGGCATACCTTTGGGCCTGTGGGTGCCTATGACGGCGATGCCCGAGCGAATAGCCCTTTCCCACGCATTCGGCGCTCTCGCTGCCGCGCTCGTCGGTGTATCCGAGTACTACAGGCACGTGACCGCGGACGGCCATATCGGGACGGTCACGATGATAGCCATAGGCGCGGAGGTCATGCTCGGCAGCCTGACATTTACCGGCAGCCTGGTTGCCTCGGCAAAGCTCCACGATACGATAAAAGGCAACTGGGTCTACAAGGGCGTAAACTACATAAACATGTCCCTTCTGGCCGGTATCGTCGGAATAGTCATCTACCTCATATTCTCGCCGACATCGATGGGGCTCTTCTTCCTGATGATGGCCCTGGCTTTTGCCTTCGGCGTGATGCTCGTCATGCCCATAGGCGCTGCCGACATGCCAGTGGTCATATCCATACTCAATTCCTACGCTGGTCTTGCCGCGTCCGCTACCGGCTTTGTGATAAACAACAAGGTCCTCATAATCGCGGGCGCGCTTGACGGCGCGTCCGGCATCATCCTATCACTCATCATGTGCAAGGCCATGAACCGCTCGGCTGCAAACGTATTCTTCGGGGGCTTCGGCACGCAGCCTGCGGCAGCGGCTTCTGCCCCGGCCCCTGCCTTGCGGGCCGCAAAGGCCGATGCAAAGGAGAGCGGGCCTGTTGTGAAGAAAGTGACGCACGAAGAGGCGGCCGTCCTCTTCAGGGACGCAAAGAGGGTAATAGTGGTGCCTGGCTATGGCATGGCCGCTGCGCAGGCCCAGCACGTTGTCGGAGAGTTTGCGGCGCTATTGAAGGAGAAGAACATCTCGATAAAGTACGCCATACATCCTGTGGCTGGCAGAATGCCTGGGCACATGAACGTGCTCCTTGCAGAAGCGGGCATACCCTATACCGACCTCATCGAGATGGAGGAAATAAACCACGAGTTCCCTGAAACCGACATAGCCATAGTCATAGGCGCGAACGATATCACCAACCCTGCTGCCCGCTATGACCAGAAGAGCCCGATATACGGGATGCCCATCCTTGACGTTGACAAGGCCAGGACTATAATCGTCTGCAAAAGGTCGATGAAGCCGGGCTTCGCCGGAATAGACAACGAGCTTTATCTGCACAAGAACACGCGCATGCTCTTCGGGGACGCCAAGGACGCGATATCGAAGGTCGTAGGCTCGCTCAAGGACCCGAACCTCAAATCCATGCCCGCGCCCGCTCAGGAAGAGGAGCAGCAGCCGGGGCAGCCTTCGGTCAGAAAGGTCACGCCTGAGCAGGCCGCAGACATGTTCAGGAACTCCAAAAAGGTAATAGTCGTGCCCGGCTATGGCATGGCCGCTGCGCAGGCCCAGCACGCGGTGGGAGAGTTCGCCCAGATACTAAAGGAAAAGGACGTTGACATAAAATACGCGATCCATCCGGTCGCTGGCAGAATGCCTGGGCACATGAACGTGCTCCTTGCCGAGGCGGGCATTCCCTACACCGACCTCATCGAGATGGAGGAAATCAACCACGAGTTCGACGCCACCGACATCGCCATTGTCATCGGCGCCAACGACACGACCAACCCGGCGGCCCGCTATGACACGAAGAGCCCGATTTACGGAATGCCGATACTGAACGTGGACAAGGCGAAGAACATCATCGTATGCAAGAGGTCGATGAAGCCAGGCTTTGCCGGAATAGATAACGAGCTTTACCTGCACAAGAACACGCGCATGCTCTTCGGGGACGCTAAGGATTCGATATCAAAAGTGGTACAGAGCCTGAAATAAGGCGGAATGAATACGGGATCAGGAGACGAAGATGGAGACGAACCTGCTTATTGCTTTAGGGGTATTCATAGCTGTTTACGCCCTGCTTATCTGGGACAAGATAAACAGGGCCGTGGTGGCATTGCTCGGCGCCTCGGCCCTGGTGCTGCTGGGCGTGCTCAACCAGGAGGCCGCGGTAAGGGGCATAGACTTCAATACCCTGGGCCTCCTCATAGCCATGATGGCCATAGTGACCATCTGCCAGAAGACCGGCATGTTCCAGTACCTGGCGATAAGGGCTGCCAAGATGGTCAAGGGCGACCCGTGGTGGATACTCGTCGCGCTCTCGGTAGTCACCGCGTCGGTCTCGGCCCTCCTCGATAACGTAACTACCGTGCTCCTTACTGTCCCGATAACCTTTCTCATCACCGACGAGCTCGACCTCGACCCGTACCCGTTCCTTGTCGCGCAGATACTTTCGTCCAACATAGGCGGCACAGCGACCCTCATCGGCGACCCGCCGAACATAATGATAGGCAGCGCCGTGAGCCTCGCATTCATGGACTTCGTCTATAACGTCGGCGTAATAGTCCCGGCGGTCCTGGCAGGCATGCTTGTCCCAATGTACTTC
>CAZDUP010000033.1:10686-13533 GCA_964508625.1 uncultured Thermodesulfobacteriota bacterium | reverse complement strand
GTCTGGCAATTATTTCGACGATTCGCACCAGCGCAAAACCGAGCGCATACAAGCCGTACGCTTCAAGTCCGACAAGGCGCGCTATCAGTATTTGCGTAATAAAGAAAAGACCCTTGCCGATGAAACTCCCAGCAAGCGCGACTCCGGTGCCTTTAGCGACTTTCTTTATGTCTGTTTTGGAAAAAGCCTGGCTCATCGGCTTATATTCCCTTGCCCCTCAGAACAGTCATGACTGTCGACAAAAGAATCTTGAAATAGTCGCGCAATGAAAGACCTTCAGTATATGCGAGATCAAATCTCAATTTCTCAATCTGTTTTTCCGGCAACGGAGAATGCCGCCAGTATATCTGAGCCCAGCCGGTAATACCTGGCTTTACGATAAACCTTTTGTCGTAATCCGGATGGATAGCGGAGAGCTTTTCGGCTGAGGAATGCACCACTGGACGCGGCCCGACAAGGCTCATGTCGCCAGAAAGCACGTTGAAGAGCTGCGGTAATTCATCGAGCCGTGTCTTTCTCATGAACCTGCCTAGGCCGGTGATTCGATTGTCATTGCATTCCGCCCAGACTGGGCCCTTTTTGTCGGCACCCTCCACCATGGTGCGGAATTTGATCATCTTAAACAGCTTTTTCCCCTGGCCGAGCCTTTCCTGTATGAATAATATCCGTCCAGGACATGCAATCTTCATAAAAAAAGGTAATAGGATAAAAACTGGCAAAAAAAATAGAATCAGCGCTGTAGCCAGCACAACGTCTATGGCCCGTATAAGGTAATTAGTCTTTTGAATCATTGAAAAATGCGTATAAGGAGGCACACTGACCCTATCTCGTATATTGTTGGGAAAGCGCCTCTCGGCAAGCAACCGGCTGGAATCGACTGCGCCTTTATCCGGCATGGAGATTCCTTCTGAAGTTCATGATAAATGAAAACAGGATGCTCAACGCCAGGGCGGCAGCGGTTGAAAATACTATGATTACTGCGCTGCGAGGACGGGCATGTTTTTCCGGAGGGTAAGCCCTGTCAAGCACCTGCACTGTAGGGCTGTCTTTCGCCTCAAGTATCTTGGCCGTCTCATACTGCTGTGTAAGCATCTCGAAAAGCCTGGTCTGGATGGTAAGGTCTCGCAAAAGCCGCGCGTAGCTAAGGCTCAGGCCTGGAATTTTCTGCGTGGGAATAAGTATATCGGTTTGCTCCAGACCCTGTCCAGCGCCTGACGCAAACTCGGCAAGCTTGCTGTTCAGCTCCGCAAGCTGCACGCGCGCGGTCTGTACCTGCGGGTTGCTCTCAGTCGCGTATGACAGGAGGGTTTTAAGCTCGACTTCCTTTGCGAGTATCTGCCCTTTAAGGCTGCCGACCACGTCGATAAGGGCCCTGGACTGATCATCTATTTTTACAGCGCCGCTCTTCACCTGAAATGCCTTCATGGAGTCTTCCAGCGCGGCAAGCTCTGTCCTGGTCTCCTCCAGTCTCTTCTCCAGGAATATCCTTGTCCTTCTGCCGGATGTTATGCTGAGCTCCTTATTTATCCTGTCCAGCTCTTCAACAAACGCGTTCGCCATGTCAGCAGCCTTCTGCGGGTCATTATCAAGGACCGTGACACTGATTATATTCTCGTCAGACTTCTCCACCGATACCCTGCTGCGCAGTTTTTCCAAAGCGCCCTCAAGGGTATCTTCGCCGTACGCATTGCGCAGGTCAAACCTTTTTATAATCGAGTCAAGAAGGCTCTGGCTGTCGAGTATCCCTATCCAGATGTCGGCTGGTTGGGAGATATCGGACAGGCCACTTGGCATGCTGCTAAGCAATCCCTGGACCTGGCTGCCGAAAGCGCCACCGGGCGACTCGACCTGAGGAGGGAGAATACTTACCCTGGCCATATATTGCCGGGGCAGCAGGAAGGCAGCTATAAGCGAGATCGTGAAAACGACTGACGTTGTCACTAGAATGAACTTCTTGTACGAACGTATTACTCTCGCGTATTCAATCAGGCTCAGAGGTTCTTGATTGCACTGAGCCGTTTCAGGCGTCCTGCTACTCATTTCAAATCCTTTGCAGTTTCACGTACAAACCACCGTACCGTCCTGTCGAGCCCTTCCTGAAGCCCCACCCTGGCCTGCCATCCGAGGAGCCTTTTCGCCTTTGAGGTGTCAGAGAAATTCCTCAGGACGTCCCCTGTTCGCGCCGGGCCTTGCTTGACATCCACCTGCGCCACACCGGAAGCGGCAAGCGCCGCCTTCAGCGCCTCAAGCATCTCCTCAACGGTGGTTTCCCTGCTAGTGGCTATCTGAAAGACCTCTCCGCCGACGTTCTCGACGGTAGCCGCTGACATTATCGCGTCCAGCAGATCGTCAATGTATATGAAGTCACGCGTCTGCTTCCCGGTGCCATATACTTCAAGGGTCTGGCCAGATAGCGCAAGCTTTATGAACTTGGCGATTACGCTGTTCTTGTGGCCGGAGCCAACGCCGTAGACATTTCCGAACCTGAGCCCGACGGTCTTGATGCCGAATGTACGCCAGTATGCCGAACAATAGGCCTCGCCAGAGAGCTTGCTTGCCCCGTACGGAGATACCGGATGGGCCGGTTTTTCCTCGTGTATGGGCGGCTCGGTCTCTCCGACCGTGGCCCCGCTGGAAGCGAATACGAAGCGGCTGACCCCGTTGGTTCTTGCGGAATCCAGATAATTGAGCGTGCCGATGACATTTGTCGTGCAGTCCAGGAACGGGTCCTTGACAGAAGGCTCGACCCCGGTGTTTGCGGCGAAATGGACGATCACATCAGCCCCGGCGCAGGCACGCCTGGCAAGCTCCAAGTCTCTTATGTCGCCGACCAGGAGCTCGACCCCG
>CAZDUP010000033.1:0-10676 GCA_964508625.1 uncultured Thermodesulfobacteriota bacterium | reverse complement strand
GAGTGCTCCAGACTCCCTTAACTCACAAACGCCAGAGAGGTCATGGCGAGTGCCCACGCTTAGGTTATCGACCACCCTTATGGAATGGCCTCCCTCTCCCGCAAGCCTTCCGATAAGGCTTTTCCCTATGAAGCCGCAGCCCCCGGTTACTACCCAGTTCATCTCAGCTCCATTTGACGCGGGGCATTATCTTTCGGCTATCTATCCTGTCCCGGTACTTCAATATTTTTTCGAGCATCGACGCAAGGACATCGTCGGTCATGAAATGCGGCTTGAGTCCCAACTGCAGCAGTCCATGGTATTTGGCGTTGTAATAATGCTCTTCTTTTTCCTTCCTCGGGTTCTCTATGTTGTTGACCTTTACGTCCAGCCCGGCCATCCTTCCGGCCCGCCCCACTCTTTCCGCAAGCTCGTTTACTGAAAACAGCTCTGTGAACTGGTTGAGTATTCTCAACTCGCCCTTCTGGCACGGGTTGTTCATGGCCAGCTCCACGCACTGGAGCGTGTCCTTGAGGTTCAGATATCCCCTGGTCTGTCCGCCCTTCCCGTAAATGGTCAGGGGGACGCCGGCAACGGCCTGCACGAGGAACCTGTTGACGACGGTGCCGAAGATGTCGTCGTAATGGAAATTGGGGAGCAGACGCTCGTCCATGTCCGCTTCCGGAGTCTCAATCCCGTATACGGGACCCTGCATCAGGTCAGTCACCCTGATTCCGTAAGTCCTCACATAAAACCAGAGCAGGTCCGTGTCGAGGACCTTTGTCGTATGATAGAGGCTTCCAGCCTGCCTGGGATAGAGGAACCTGTCCTTGCGGCCGTTGTGCGTTATATCCAGCCAGCCTTCCTCTATGTCAATATTCGGCGTCCCGTATTCGCCCATCGTGCCAAGCTTTATCATGTGGCAGTCAGGCGCATGCTTTATGACGCACCAGATGGCGTTCATCGTGACGTTCAGGTTGTTGTTGAGGGTCCTCTGGGCCTCGCTGAAACCCATCATCGAGTAAGGCGCTGAAGGCTGCTCCGCATAATGTATGACCGCTTCAGGGGAAGAATCCCTGAACGCATCCGAAAGCACGCGGTAGTCCGCGCAATCGCCTATTACGACCCGGATTTTCTTCCCGCTCGCAGCATTGAAGATATCCGCCCTGTCCTGTAGGTTGGGCGTCGAGAAGAGCGGTTCCGAGCGGGTCTCTGTAGCGATATTGCGCCTCAGGTAGTTGTCGATGACGGTTACATCGTGACCTTTCGCGGCCAAAGCCATTGCAGTCGGCCAGCCCAGATATCCGTCTCCGCCCAATATCAGCAAACGCACTTCAGTGTCTCCATTTCCAGCAGTTTATTTTCAATCAGGTAATCCTTCAGACTTTGGATGTCCATGGCAGCCTCAACGGATGAGTTGTACGGAGTGGCGATGGCAGTCCTGACTACAGTGGGATAATCGAATTCAGCATCACCGTATATCGGCTTCAATGCCGGCTGTATAAGGAAATATTTTTTCAGCTCTATCGCCCTCCTTGTCTCTTCGCCGTTCATAAGCTCCTCATAGAGCTTCTCCCCCGGCTTGCATCCCACTGTTTTAATTTTTATCATGGCCGGGTCATAGCCATAAGCTGGAGCCAGCACATCGATCATTATGCTCGCCAGGTCCTGGATCCTTATGACCGGCATCTTGGTTATGAATACTTCTCCGCCCCTGCCCATGAACACGCTTTCTAGCACCAGCCTTACTGCCTCTTCGAGAGTCATTATGAACCTGGTCATTTTGGCATCAGTGAGCGTAACAGGGCCTCCCTCGGCTATCTGCCGTTTAAAAAGAGGGATAACCGAGCCGCGCGAACCCAGAATGTTGCCGAAGCGCACGGAAAGGAATATCGTTCTTTGTGTGCGCTGGAAACTGTTGGCCGCCGTCATCAGCCTCTCTCCCATGAGCTTTGAAGTGCCCATGACATTCGTCGGGTTCACGGCCTTATCCGATGAAGTGAAGATTACCCGTTGCACTCCGTTGCTGATCGCTGCATCGATCACGTTCTGAACTCCGGTGATATTCGTTAATATGGCATCACGCGGCGACTGCTCGCAGATTATTACATGCTTCAGGGCTGCCGCGTGCAGTACGATATCTATGCCCTCCATTTTTCGTATGAGTTTGTCCCGGTCTCTTATATCTCCGAAATGGAATCTTATAGTGGGCCTGTCGCGGTACTCATCCGAGAGAAAAAAGAGCTCGCTTTCATTGTTATCCAGCCCGATTACTTCATCAGGTCCGTATTCAGACACCTGCTTTAGCAATTCCTTGCCTACGGTACCGCATACGCCGGTGATCAGAATCCGCTTCCCGAACCACAGATTTCTATCCATACAGTGTCCCCCCAACTTTCGACTGTTTGCGCAGCAACCAGGAGTTCATGAATCACCAGGTACATTGACTCGATTCTGCCCCTGCTCAGTTCAAAAAATATTCCAAGCCAGCCCAGACGCTGTGAACGTCATCATCATTTCCCGCGATTCCGTCGATATTTCCAAACAGATCGACTGCGACGCCGAAAGTGACGTCCATTCTCTCGAAGGGCATGTCGAGCACGGCTGCAAAAGATCGAACTTCGGGCTTCACTGCCTGATGCATCATGCTTGTCTCATGGTCATACCAGACGCGAAGCTCGCCCATACCGATTCTCATGAGAGCCTCCAGATATATATTTTCCGAAGGAGAGCCCATGTGATGCCCTATTATCCTGCCTTCATATGTGTATCCACTCTTATAGATGTGATGGCGGTACCACGCAAGAGGCGTCTCTTTTACGTAATTGTTTGCCCATTCGGCCCTCAACTCCAGCCAGTCCAGCCGGTGCACACGAGGCAGATAAACGCCGGCGAGATATGCGTTCTTGGACGGCATGAAACCGGCCTCGTCCTCTCCGCCGATTTCCGCATAGACGGTCACCGGCTGAAACCTGAACGGCAGTACAAGTTTGAGGTCAAATGAGGCTATCTGGTTGCCGGGCTCATCATCCGTATTTTCATTCCTGGCGGTAATTACGTCCCAGATGGTAGAAAGGTCCTCGTCCCTTCCTTCGCCCCCGAACATGGCCACACGGCTCAAACCGATCTGTACGGACGGATGCGGCCTGAACTCAAGCCTTCCACCGGCGAGAAACGGGTCAGGTATATACCTGTCTGCCTCGAGCCTTGATGCGAATAGCGTTAACCCGGTCTGCCCCACAAACGGGATATCCCATGGTTCCGTGTTGGAGACCCTTATCATATCCAGAGGCTTGGCATTATCGGTGATAAGCAGGGCCCCATGTTGTCCCGGCCCCCACCACATGGCCTCTCTGCCGGCGCTGACCTCGATGTTAAATGCTTCAACGGCAGCATACGCTTCAACGATTTCGAGATCAGCGTCGTCCGAGCCCTGAGGATATCTCGCCTCAGGATTGATATATAAAGACAACGGGCTCCAGGGCCTGGCTGAAAACTTAAGTCCCGCCCTAAGGTTGGAGCCTTCCCTTATTTCATCGCCATTGTTGTTGATATTGAGGGCATGCGGGCTGCCATCCGAATAAAAATACCGTCCATAGACACTGTTACCGGCGGTCTCGCGGTCAAATTCCTTTTCCAGTTTTTTTACCAGTCTGGCAATTACAGGACTGCAATCGTTCTTCCCGCATCTCTCAAGCGCCTCATCCGTCAGCCTGGCTGCGCGGGCCCTCGTAACAGGCTTGCTGGCAGGACCGCTTACAATCCCCTCGGCCTCAAGCCTGTCAAAGGCACCGTATATCCAGCTCCCGACAGGCACATGAGTAGAACCGGCAGAAGCACTCCCGGGGATAAAGAAAAGGCAATTAAAAATGATTAATGCCGGAATAGCAAAGCGGCAAAGATCAAACCATCGGAGTCTCAAAATGTCTCAATTTTCCGTAAGCTGGTTATTAAGGTGCCATCAAATAATGCAGGACCGGAATTGTCCATACTGGACCGTCGGGGCCGCCCTGAACCGAGCGTCAGAACGCCACTATGAGAACGCCTGCCGTAACGGCTATCTGATAGAGTATCTGGGTAAAGTCCTTGGCTTCCCTCGTCCAAATGGTCCTGTCGACCTTTTCAGGAACGACTATGGTGTCTCCCGGCTCGACCTTCGAGGATTTGAAGCCGCTGACCCAGGACCCTGAGCCGGAGCTCACGGCTGTGCCGTCCACCTTCAATATGTACATCTCATCCCGGTCAGCGTCTCTCTTGAGCCCGCCCGCCTTGTTCAGGTAATCGTTTACCGTGAAATCCCGCCTGTAGACGAAGGCGGTCTGGTTATAGACGGCGCCAAGGACCTGCACCTGCGAGGGAGTCTCAGGTATGTGGATGGAATCGCCCTCCTCAAGGACTATGTCTGACTCGCTCTTTTGCAGCTCTTCTATAGAAGAGAGCCTTATGCTTATCCTGCCCTGCGCCTTCGCGGCCCTCATCTTGGAGATGAGCGAGAGCCTGTTCTGGAGAGCGGCCTGTTCGAGCTTCGCCGCATCCTCGTTCATGGAGGACTCTATGCCGATTGCGGAACGGGAGATGACATCGTGCTCGAGCCTGTCTATCGCCTCCGTAAGCTGCCTCTGCTGGAGGTCGCGGACAGAGGCCCTTGTGAAGCTCGCGCCGCGCAGATAGGCCTTTGGCGCATAGCCGCCGGCGCGCTCAACGAGCGACGAGAGTGTCTCTCCCTTTTTTATGGTGTAGGTGCCCGGGAACCTGACCTCTCCGGTTATGCTGA
Organism: uncultured Thermodesulfobacteriota bacterium; assembly: GCA_964508625.1. Lineage (GTDB taxonomy): Bacteria > Desulfobacterota > GWC2-55-46 > GWC2-55-46 > GWC2-55-46 > UBA5799. Next base: position 5,923 of record CAZDUP010000033.1, on the reverse strand, counting down.
CCGTCCTGTAAAGCGCCCACTCAGGCACGGCCCTGATAAAGAGATAGTCGTTGTCCATCAGGGCGATATTGTGCTCCTTGTCGCCCTCTATGGCCTTCTTGAGATTGATGAGGAGCTTTTTCGTGACCGGGCCCGAAGGCTCAGGAGTGACCCTTGTTAGCTCGGCCTCTTCCGTATATGCATAATACTTGGGCCCGCCTGAAAGCGAAATGAGTCCGCGCACGTCAAGGCCGTTCCCAATCCCGAACTCGCCAGCCCTTTCCACCGCTCCGGAGAGCCTTACTACCCTCCTGTCGGTTATGACCGGATATACCGTCAGGAGGTCTCCTGGCTGGACCAATACATCCGCCGGCTCCACAGCGGAGAGGTCTGTCTCAAGGACGACTTGGCGCCTGCTCTCGGAGACCCTGTCTATCTGGAGCCTGCCCTTCAGGGCGGTCTCGTTCAAGCCGCCGGCGAGCTCGATGAGCTCTCCGGCCGTAGATTCGCCCTTAAGCTCGTATATTGCCGGGCTCCTGACCTCGCCTGAGATGGCCGCCAGCGGCCCAGCCGGGGGAATAAAGATGACGTCCTCGGAAGCGAGCCTCGCGTCAGCCGACCTGTCTCCCTTTAAGAGAAGGTCATAAAGGTCGAGAGTCGCTATGGTCTTGTTGCCGCGCCTGAGCTCGATAAGCCTCATGGAGCCGTTTCTGGAAGGCCCGCCGGCCGCGAAAAGGGCGTTCACCATCGTTGACAGGGATGATACGTTATAGCTCCCCGGCCTTTCGGCCTTTCCCGTGACATAAACCCTTACAGAGCGGAGCATGCCCATGCTAACGTTGAGCTTGACCTCGCCGGGGAGGTAGTACTTAGCGAGTTCGGCGGCAAGAAAGCGCCTCGCCTCCGAAAAAGTGAGGCCGTTCAGAAAGAGCACGCCAGCGTGCGGCATGTTTATCTTTCCGTCGCGGTCTATGGTTATCGTATGGTCGGAGTTTATCTTGCCCCAGATGCTTATCCTGAGCTCGTCACCGGGGCCCAGAAGGTAATCCGGGTTGACTGGCATGTTCTGGGATGGCTCGAACGGAGCTGAGGCACCAAAGAGGTCGTAGCCGAACTGGACGAGAGGGACCCCTCTGGCCTCCAGATAGCGCTCAAAGGCCGACTGGGCCTTGGAAGTGGATATTTCTGTTTCGGAAGCATTAGCACTGAAGAACGGAATCAGCGCGAACACTACCGACAGAAGATAACAGAATGTAGGAAAAACTGCTTTAAAATTCACCGTCTCAACATCATTATGGTTCCCGGAATCTAAGAGAGCGAGCGATTTGCCGACCACCTGAAATCATGTAAGTAAGCCCGGATAACATAAAAAAAAAAAGACGGAATGTCAACCTAAAACAGATTACTTTATTTTACTCAAGTTTTCACAGTTTTTTGTCGAAAAATCTACCAAATAGCCGATACGAGGGTAAATCCTCGCATACTGCCGAAAAGCCATACTCCGGTTTGACTGCCGGGGGAGTATCTGCTAACCTTTTTCGAATCGAGTGAATGAATGGACTTTAAAGAGGCATACGCCCGGATATCGGCTCTCAAGGCCAACCTCGGCAGGGTCATAAGGGGAAAGCCGGCTACAATAGACCTTGCCCTCGCCGCGCTCCTTGCCAGGGGACATCTCCTCATTGAGGACGTGCCCGGCGTGGGCAAGACCACCCTTGCCCACGGCATCGCAAGGAGCATCAACTGCTCGTTCCAGAGAATACAGTTCACGAGCGATCTCCTGCCCTCGGACGTCATAGGCGTCACGGTCTACAACCAGTCCTCCCACGACTTCGAGTTCAAGCCCGGGCCGGTCTTTGCCAACATAGTCCTGGCCGACGAGATAAACAGGGCAACGCCAAAGACCCAGAGCGCGCTCCTCGAGGCAATGAACGACAGGCAGGTGTCAGTCGATAAGAATACATATCCACTGCCCAGGCCCTTCATGCTGCTCGCCACCCAGAACCCTCTCGAGTTCTCCGGCACCTTCCCGCTGCCAGAGTCCCAGCTCGACAGGTTCATCATGTGCATAAGGATGGGCTACCCGGACGCGGAGCACGAGAGGGAGATAATACAGTCGTCGGCAATGGATGCGTTCGAGAGCTTAAACCCGGTGCTGACGACCGGCGAAGTTGACGAGCTGCAGCGCTTTGCCTCTAACGTTCGGGTCGATGAGGACCTCGTCACCTACATACTCGCCATTGCAAACGCCACGAGGGAGCACCGGTCCATCAAGCTCGGCGTGAGCCCTAGGGCCACGGTCGCCATCTACAGGGCAGCCCAGGCGCGAGCCCTCATCTCGGGCAGGGACTACTGCACGCCAGACGACATCAAAAAGCTCTGCTCTCCGGTCTTCGCACACAGGATAATCACCTCTGACAGCGTGTTCGACGCAAGTACGGGCGGCGCCGCCATCATTGAAGAGATAATATCGTCCATAAAAGTCCCGGTCTGAACATGGACCTCAAGACCGTCATACCGGCCCCTCTGCCATGGCTCTCCTCGACCGCGTCGAGGCTCCTGCCTGAAAAGGGATTTGGGATATTGAAGCTCCCGAGGTCCCTTGCAATCACCAGGGACGGAATGTGGTACATAGGCATACTGCTCGTAATAGGGGTCTCCGCGATAAACACCGGCAACAACCTACTCTACCTCATCGTGGCCACCCTCCTCTCTCTCATAATAATATCCGGGATAATGTCTGAGGCTGTCCTTCGCGGACTGCGGATAGAGCGGCAGCTGCCGGAGCATGCGTTCCGGGGCCAGCCCGTGAGCATACGGCTCAAGGCCGTCAACACGAAAAAGCACGTCCCCTCCTTTTCGTTCAGCGTAAAGGACACAGGACAGGAAAAGGGAGCATGGTTCCTTAAGATCCTGGGCGGGCGTACGGCTTTTGTCTCTGTCGAATACAAATTTGCGAACCGCGGCATGGCGCATCTTGAGCGGGTTCGCGTATCGACCCGCTTCCCCTTCGGCCTGTTCATAAAGTCGAAGGAGGAGTTTATCAAGGACGAGATACTCGTCTTCCCTGCCATAGACCCCGGGAAGGCCATAGCCTCCAGCAGGTCCTTCACGGCCGGGTCAGCGCACTCGGCTGGAAAGGGGCATGGCACAGGGCTCTACGGCCTGCGCGATTACACGCTCATGGACGACTCCCGCCACATACACTGGAGGAGCGCGGCGAAGACCCAGAGGCTCCTGTTGAAGGAATTCGAGGCAGACGCCTCAAAGAGGCTCGTCATCGTATTCGAGAACTTTGCAGGGGACGACCCTGCGCTCTTCGAGGAGCTTGTGGAGCAGGCGGCGGCAACCGCGGCCTTACACATCGATATGGGCTGGTCCGTGGGGCTCAAGTCATTGAGGCGCGATCTGCCTGTCGCTGCCGGAAGGGCCCAGCTCACGAGGATACTTAGAGAGCTTGCCCTCATTGAAGGCCTGCCGGGCGGACGGCCTTTTGTCGAGACAAAAGGCGTCTGATGGCCTTTCACGCGCTCACGGTCACCTACATCATCTCGCTCCTCGGCCTCTGGGCAGTGAGCCTCATAGGGCGCATAAGCCCTGCCTTCATCATGTTCGCTGGCCTCCTCATGGTCCTGAGCGTCGTCTACAACCAGAAGACGAGGAAGGCCATCCCAACCGGAGCATGGAACGTCGCGGCGACAGTCATACTCCTGCTTTTCGTGGCCGACTTCGTCATGATCTCGGGAGAGCTCATCGTGTCTGGCTCAAGGTTCCTCACCGTGCTCCTGGCCCTGAAGCTCTTTGACCTCCGGACAGGCAAGGACCACTTCATCGTCTTCGGCCTGGCCTTCTTCCAGATACTCGCCTGTGCGGCGAGCACCGTAAACCCGGCGTTCTTCGCGATACTCTCGCTCTACATCATATTCTCCATCTGGGCCCTCATCGTCTTCAATCTCAGGAGGGACCTCCAGGGCTCAGGGCTCCCTATCGACGCCCCGCGAAACATATTCGGCATCCGCTTCTTTCTGTCGGTCATATGCCTCTCGCTTTTTTCCATACTCCTCACTGTCGCGCTCTTTTTCTCCATCCCGAGGATGGGGGTCGGAATATTCGAAAGGAAGACAGGGGATACACTTAACGTATCAGGCTTCTCGGACAGGATGGACCTGGGGTCGATAGGAAGCGTAAAGCTCGATTCTGCCGTCGTAATGAGGGTCGAGGTCCCCGGCGGAAAGAGGCCCGAGAGCCCGCTCTATTTCCGTGGAGCGGCGCTGGACCTCTATCACGGCACAGGCTGGAGCAGGCACAGCTCAAAAAGGAGCCTCATAAAAAAAGAGGAGAACGGCTTCATAATGGGCGAGCCTGGAAGCAGGACTATCGAGCAGCGGATATGGCTCGAGCCGCTCGACACCAGCGTCCTCTTCGCGTCCCCACGGGCCTACAGGCTCACCGGGGACTTTCCGAACATCTGGACGGACCAGGACAACGCCACGATGCGCCTTCCCGCGCCGCCCTTCTCGCGCCTCCAGTATAGCGCATGGTCAGACCTATCGGGGGTGATCCCATCAGGTGAGCCGGAGGCCCTGTATCTCGACACGTCGTATCTCGACAAGTCGGCAGAGGGCCGCACGGTCAAAAGGCTCGCGCTGGCCATAACACAGGGCAGGAAGGGCCCGGCCGAAAAGGCCCTCGCGATACAGAAATACCTCCGGTCGAACTTCAGCTATAACCTTTCTGCCGAAAGCACCGGTTCAAAGACCCCGCTCGAGGACTTTCTGCTGCGCACCAAGGAGGGCTACTGCGAGCACTTCTCCACGGCAATGGCCATGCTGCTTCGTGCCTCTGGCGTGCCTGCAAGGGTCGTGACCGGCTTTCAGCAGGGCGAATGGAACGAGCTCGGGGGCTACTTCATAGTGCGCCAGCAGGACGCGCACAGCTGGGTCGAGGCCTACATAGGCGGCAGGGGCTGGACGAGGTTTGACCCCACTCCCGCGGCTCCATCAACGTACAGGCCGTCCGTGCTGACGCTCTACATGGATTTCATGCGCCTCAAGTGGAACAGGTACGTCATCCAGTTCTCGTTCGCTGACCAGCGGATGCTCGCGAAAGAGGCGCGCTCGCAGGCTACCGGGCTTCTGGAGATGTTAAAGGCGCCATTCAGGACAAAGGGCTACTCGGGCTCCGGGAGCGCAGTTGCTCTCCTGCTTGCGCTCTGCCTCCTTGCATTGGCCGTGTTCGTGATAACTTTAAAGCGGGCGCACAACAGGCGGGAGATGGGCAGGACCCCGGCCTATTATCTCGAGATGCTCAGACTGCTCGAGGCCAGGGGCTTGCAGAAGCTGGAGAGCGAAACGCCAGCCGAGTTCGCGAGCAGGGCGGGCGAGCCGTGCGTCATCGATATCACAAGGGTCTATGAGATGGAGAGGTTCGGGGGACGAACGCCTGCCCAGGAGGAGCTCGCCTCAGTCATGAAGGCGATGGAAGGCTTCAGGACGAGGCAGACTTAGGGTCAGGTTTTTTTGCAGGGGCAGGCGCACTTTCGGGCAGAGCGCCGATCTTCTCGCTTATGGCCTCGAGGAGCTTCTTTCTCTCTATGGGCTTTGCCACGTAGCCGTCAAAGCCCTTGCTCAGTATCTTGTCCTCCTCACCCCTCATGGCCGAGGCCGTGAGCGCGAGCACCGGTATGGAGGCTATCCTCTCGTCCGATTTTATTATCCTCGTAGCGGTCACGCCGTCCATTCCAGGCAGGTGCAGGTCCATCAGTATGACGTCCGGGCGCTCGGCGGCGAGCACCTTCAAGGCGTCGGTACCGCTCTCTGCCTCTATGATGTCATAGCCCTGAAGCGTAAGTATCTCCCTTACGAGGACCCTGTTCATGTGATTGTCCTCGACAAGAAGTATTTTTTTCCTGCCTCCCTGCATCCCATGCCTCCCCTGCATCCGG
>CAZDUP010000032.1:6740-13554 GCA_964508625.1 uncultured Thermodesulfobacteriota bacterium | reverse complement strand
CCTATCGTAAGTTTTCTGAGCTTTCTTTTCGGGGCAGAAGAGGGATTTAAACGGTTTTTTCACAGGGACAGAGCAAAAAAAGGAGGTGGCACAGATGAACAACTCTAAGAACGTTGCCATGGCTTTCCTCATCGGAGGGGTAATAGGCGCCGGAGTTGCCCTTCTTTTCGCCCCCGCTTCCGGAATAGAGACCAGGAGAAGGATCAAGGACGGCGTTGAGGACGCAGGCGACTGGGCCAAAGACAGGTACCAGGATGCAAGATACAAGGTTTCCGAATCAGGCGGCAGGGTAAGGCAGTTCGTAACCGACAAGAAAGAAGACCTTCAGGCGGCCTACGATGCTGGAAGGGACGCCTACCAGAGGGGCAAAGAGAGGCTCATCAGGGGTTCATAGCCCCGGGTCCTATGCCCTTTAAGCGGCTGGAAATCCAGTTCGGCCGCTTTAAGGGCTTTTTGTCTGCCCGCCATTCAGGTTGGCCCGCCCACCTTCCGAGTTGAGCTGCGCTCTACCTTCCTGCCTTATGCGAGTCCGTATTGAGGAGCGTTGTTGATGGCCGATAAGAAAATCACCCTGAGCGTCTTCACCGCCGACGTTGGCGGCTTTGTGGGACATACCAGCAGCCACCCGGAGGTGCTCGACATAGCCAGGGAAACCCTCGCCTCTCTCGGGAAGGGGCGTATTCGCGATTTTCAGGTCCTGAGGTGCGGAGATGACTTGAGCCTTGTTATCACGCACTCGATGGGCGCAAACGACAGGGGCGTACACGGGCTTGCGTGGGACACGTTCCTCGCGAGCAGGGACGCGGCAGAGGAGTTGAAGCTCTACGCCACTACTCGCGGCATGCTCGACGACTTCACGGGGAGCATGCGCTGCATGGGTCCGGGCTTCGCCGAGATCGAGTTTGCAGAGCGGACGAGCGAGCCCGCCCTCATATTCCTCGCCAACAAGGCGTCTGTGGGGGCCTGGAACTTCCCGCTCTACAAGATATTCGCCGACCCGTTCAATACGGCCGGGCTCATCTCTGACCCGGCCATGCTCACGGGCTTCACCTTCAGGGTCCTCGACCTCAAGGAAAGCCGGGCAATAGACCTCAATACGCCAGAGGAGCTGCACGTGCTCCTGGCCCTCATAGGCTCCACCTCGCGCTTCGTCGTGACGTCGGTCTCACGGAGGAGCGACAACGAGGTCGCCGCCGTAGTCTCAAGCGAAAAATACGACGTGCTTGCGGGCAGGGTCGGCGCATCCTCCGAGCCTGCCCTCATTGTGCGCTGCCAGAACGGCTTTCCGGCCGTCGGAGAGGTCATGGAGGCATTCTCCTTCCCCTGGCTCGTCTCGGGCTGGATGAGGTACTCGCACGTGGGCCCTGTCATGCCGGTGCCATTCTACGAGGCCAATTCAACCAGGTTCGACGGGCCGCCCCGCGTAATCTCAGCCGGATACCAGGTCTCGGACGCGCGCCTTGTGGGTCCGCACGACATGTTCGACGACCCTGGCTTTGACAACGCAAGAAAGGCCGCAAACCAGGCCGCCGACTACCTCCGCAGGCAGGGGCCTTTCCAGCCGCACAGGCTGCCTCAGGAAGAAGTACAGTACTCGTCCATGCCGATCATCCTCAACAAGGTCAAAGAACGCTTCCGAAAGATCTGACGCCCGCCAAAATCGTTCAAAAAAACTTCGCAATTCGATTCCAGTCCGCATTTTAACTAAATGGGCTTGCTGGTTACTTGATATAATAGGTTTAAGAGGTTGCTGAAAAATTCTGACCTTGTTCAGGCTGCTCAAAAAGCTCCATATGCAAGGCGTCGAGGAGCGAGGAATGAGGCGTACTCTTCATGTACGTCGCAGTGACGAGCGACGATAACAACGCAGCAGATGGACTTTTTCAGCAGCCGTTAAAGGGGCCATTATGATTGACTTCCATACTCACAGCTTTTTAAGCGACGGCGCGTTGATACCCACGGAGCTCGTAAGAAGGGCTCGCGTGGCCGGGTACACTGCAATGGCCATAACCGACCACGTAGATGAATCGAACATTGAAAACGTCCTGAAGCAGCTTAAGAAGGTCGCGAGGCAGATAAACACGGACAAGACATTCAGCCTGCTCCCTGGCGTCGAGCTTACGCACATTTCGCCGAGGCACATACCAATGATGGTCAGGAAGGCGAGGGCGCTTGGCGCGCTGGTTGTCATAGGCCACGGAGAGACGCTGGCAGAGCCTGTGGAGGCAGGCACGAACATGGCCTACATAAAGGCCGGAGTAGACGTGCTTGCCCATCCGGGCCTCATAACGGATGACGAGATGAAGGCCGCGGTAAAAAAGCAGGTACATATAGAGATAACGAGCAGGGCAGGGCACAGCATCTCGAACGGGCACGTTGCAGCGCTCGCCAAGAGGCTCGGCGCCAGGATGCTCGTAAATACGGACGCGCACGCGCCGGGCGACCTTATAACTGACGAGCGTGCTGAAAAGGTCGCGCTCGGAGCCGGGCTCGACAGAAACGATTTCAGGAGAATACAGGCAAACGCGAGGGAACTCATTGAAGAAAAACTGGGCTAAGCTCTTGGTCATCGCCTCTTTTGCCGCGCTGACAGGCTGCGCAGGCAAGCCCCTTACATCTACCGGCCCGTGGGCGACACATCTTTACAGCGACGCGCGGCAGAACAGGACCCCGGCAGGTGTAAGCCTGCCGCTCGCTGTCTCATGGGACAAGGACGTGTCCGGGTTCAGGCTCTTGAGGCCTTTTCCCAAGGAAGAGCTCTCAACCCCGGCGCTCTCAGGCGGCCTGCTTTATGTAGGCGCGACGAACGACAGGTTCTATGCCATTGACTTGAGAGGAGGCGGGGTCAAGTGGAAGTACGACGCAGGCCATCCGCTCGAGGCAACGCCTTCGATAACTGATGGCATGGTATGCTTCGGCTCCTCTGACGGAATGATGCGCTGCCTTGACGACAAGGGCAAGCTCCTATGGCAGTTTCAGGCCCGCTCCGAGATACTCTCATCACCGGCCGTGCGTGACGGGCGGCTCTATTTCAACTCAGCGGACGACAGGGCGTATGCACTGGACGCAAAGACAGGCGAGAGGCTCTGGACGTACAACAGGGGCACCTTCAAGGCGGTCAGCCCGAGGATATACGGCTCGCCCGCATTCTCAAACGGCCGGCTTTATTTCCTCTTCTCTGACGGCGTGGTAGCCTCAATCGAGGCGGCAACAGGCAGGGAAGTCTGGACAAAGAAGGTAATAAGCGACTTCTCGAGGCCTGGCAAGTGGAGGAGGACGCCCCTCGTTGAGGACGGCTCGGTCTACGTGATAGACGGAAATGACGCGGTGACGGCGCTCTCGGAAGAGTCCGGAGAGGTAAGGGGCATATATAACCTTATAAAGGCCCGGGATTTCATATTGCCGGATAAGCGTACCATGATAATAGCCGGGGAGAGCCAGCTTGTTGCAATAGACAGGCTCTCCGGCGCGATACGCTGGAAAAAGGAGGTCTCGACAGGCACCCTGTCGAGCGTATTCGCAGCGGGCGAGCATATATTCATACTCTCGAATTTCAAAAAGGTCCCGTTTGGGATCGATTTTCTCGCGAGCTACAAGGGAAACATAGAGGCCCTCAATGTAAAGGATGGCTCGTCGGCATGGACCGCAAAGCTCGGCTCAAGCATAACCGCAAACGCCTCCTCGGCATTCTCAAGGGTCGCGCTCCTCACGGACGAGGGCGAGATAACCGTACTCGAACCGAAATAGGAACAGGATGGACAGGAAACTCAACGTAGCCTTTGTCTGGCACATGCACCAGCCTTTATATAAAGACCCAATAGGCGGCGAGTACACGCTGCCGTGGGTGCTTTTCCACGCCACGAAAGATTACTATGACATGGCGGCGATACTCGAGGAATTCCCGCAGGTGCACCAGACCTTCAACCTCGTGCCCTGCCTCATAGAGCAGATAAACGAATACGCCTCGGGCCGGGCAAAGGACAGGTACAGACGAATAAGCATGGTCCCGGCCGCGAAGCTCACGGCCGACGAGAAGGTCTTCATGCTCCAGTTCTTCTTCCAGGCGAACTGGGACAACATGATCAGACCGCTCTCCAGGTACTGGGAACTCCTGCGCAAGCGCGGCATCTCGAACGAAAAAGACGAAATATACCAGGTGCTGCGTTATTTCAACGAGCAGGACTACCTCGACCTCCAGGTCCTCTACAACCTCATATGGATAGACCCGTCCATAAGGGACGCTGATGACTTTCTTAAAGGCCTTTACGGGAAGGGCGGCGGCTACACCGAGGATGAAAAGGCCCTGCTCCTGGAAAAACAGCTCAGGATAGCTGGCACGATAATCCCAAAATACTCTGAGCTCTGGAAAAAAGGGATAATCGAGGTATCGACCACCCCCTATTATCACCCGATACTGCCGCTTCTCTGCGACAGCGACGCCGCCAAAGAGGCCATGCCGGGGGCCACGCTCCCCAGGGAGCGTTTCCAGCACCCGGAGGACGCGCTCGTGCAGATAAGGCGGGGGCTTGCGCTATTCAAGGAGACCTTCGGCGAAAGTGCGCGCGGCATGTGGCCCTCAGAGGGCTCTGTCAGCATGGACATGCTGCCGCTCGTATCTGGAGAGGGCGTCGAATGGATAGCTACAGATGAGGAGATACTGTCGAACTCCTTGAGGCGCCCCATACGCCGCGACCACATGGGGAACTGCTACGACCCGTTCCTTTACAGGCCCTACGAGATAGACGTGAACGGGCGGAAGATAACCATCGTATTCAGGGACCACGTGCTATCTGACCTCATAGGCTTCGACTACTCGAAGATGGACCCGGAGCACGCGGCCTCTGACATGGTATCGAGGCTCAATCACATCAGGAACATGGTTGAGCGGCCTGACGAGCACCTGGTGAGCATCATACTCGACGGCGAGAACGCATGGGAGCACTTCAGGAACGACGGCCGGGACTTCCTCTCAGCCCTTTATTCGAAGCTCTCGGCGAGCCCGCACCTGCGGTGCGTTACCGTCTCCGAGTTCCTCGACATGAAGACCTCCCGTGAGCGGCTCGAATGGCTCTACCCGGGCTCGTGGATAAGCCATAACTTCAAGATATGGATAGGCCACGTCGAGGACAATACTGCGTGGGACTACATAGCGGCTGCCCGCTCAGAGCTCGTAAGGTATGAGAAGTCCCTGAAGGGCACGCCGGAATATGAGCTCAAAAAGGACGACATCAGAGAGGCCTGGGAAGAGGTCTACGCATCCGAGGGCAGCGACTGGTTCTGGTGGTACGGGGAGGAGCACTCGTCCATGAGCGACGAGGACTTTGACTCGCTCTTCAGAAAGCACATAAAGAGGATATACCAGCTGATAGACAAAGAGCCTCCGGATTACCTCGACATACCCATCTCATCTGATATCAAGAGCTACAGGCCGCCTTCAGAGCCGAGGGCTGCCATAAAGCCCGTCATAGACGGCATGGTCTCCAACTACTTCGAGTGGCTCTCATCAGGCCGCCTTGAGCGCACGTACTTCGGCAGCGCCATGCACAAGGAGATACAGGGCGGGCTCATAAATTCCATCTCCTACGGCTTCTCAGCCGACGCGTTATATATGAGGTTCGATTACCTCGAAGAGCTCGGTCTCTACTCCGTACCATGGAGCTTTACCGTGAACTTCGTGCATCCGAAGCAGGTGCGCGTCGCTGCGGAGATAGAGGGGAACTCATGCTCGGCAGAGGCATTCATAAAGACCTCTGAGAAGGAGAGGTGGGCGAGGAGCGGGCCGATTGAAATAGCCTCGGAAAGCGTAGTCGAGCTCGCGATACCCTTCTCAACGCTCGGTGTCGCGAGGGGAGAGGAGCTCAAGCTCCACATCACCATAAACGGCAGGGAGAGGGGCGTTGAGAGATGGCCTGTAAAGGGTTATCTGCTCTTTACCGTCCCTCCGGAGGACTTTGAGCAGCAGGACTGGATCGTTTAACAGGCATGGAATAAGTCCATCTGCTGCGTTGGCTTCAAAAGCTCGTCGCTGCGACGGTACATGAAGAGTACGACTCACTCCTCGCTCCCCGATCTGACAGGGGCCTTGAATATGGAGCTTTTGAGCAGCCTGACTGGAAGATATTATGAATTCAACGGACCCTGACCAATGAAAAGCGCCATGACACCGGCCATGCGCCAGTACCTCGAGATAAAGGCGCAGCATAGCGACTCGATCCTTTTTTTCAGGATGGGCGATTTTTACGAGATGTTCTTTGACGACGCGCGCTCTGCCTCTGCCGTGCTCGGCATCGCCCTTACCTCGCGAGACAGGGAGCGTGACATCCCCATGTGCGGCGTGCCGTACCACGCCGCAGCCGGTTACATAGCGAAGCTCGTAAAAGAGGGCTACAAGGTGGCGGTCTGCGAGCAGACCGAAGACCCGGCTCTGGCAAAGGGCATAGTCGAGCGCGCGGTAACGAAGGTCATAACGCCTGGTATCGCGCTCGATGATGAGCTGCTCGACCCAAAGGCAAACAACTTCATCGCCGCCGCCTTTCCATCGGATAAGGAGAACGGCTTTTCGTACATGGACGTCTCTACCGGCGAGTTCAGGGCAACGGGCCCGCCGGACATACCTTCCCTCATCGAGGAGATAAGGCGGCTCAGGCCACTTGAGCTCCTCATCCCCGAAGGCCTCTCCGATATATTCAGCCTTACGGATTCTCCAGTAAAAAAGATAACGGCGCTGCCCATGCGCTCTTTCGACCTGAGCGGCGCAGAAGACAACTTGAAGAGGCACTTCGGGATCGCGACCCTCGACGGCTTTGGCTGCTCT
>CAZDUP010000032.1:3921-6730 GCA_964508625.1 uncultured Thermodesulfobacteriota bacterium | reverse complement strand
CCCGAGGCTCTCAGGGCCTCGGGTGCGCTCCTCGGCTACATACGGGAGAGCCAGAAGACCGGCCTGGCGCACGTGACCAAGCTCTCGCCGTACTACACGGACGACTATCTCGTGATGGACTCCTCTACAGCCAGGAACCTCGAGGTCACGAGGAACATGCGCACTGGCGACCGTGACGGCACGCTCCTGGCGGCCATAGACAGGACCAGGACGGCAATGGGCGCAAGGAGGCTTAAATCGTGGCTTCTCCACCCGTTGAAGGACGTAGAGGCCATTAACGGCCGCCTCGATGCTGTAAGCGAGCTCATCGACGCAAGGGAGCTCCGTTCGAGCATTCAGGATGCCATGACCCGCGTCTACGACCTCGAGAGGCTCACCGCCAGGCTTACGCTCGGCGCAGCAGGGCCGCGAGACCTCGTATCCTTGAAGGATTCGCTCAAGAAGGTGCCAATCATAAAGGACTACGCGAGGATGCTGTCAACTGAGATGCTGGCCTGTCTTGTTGATTCAATAGATGAGGTAAGGGAAGCATCCGAAAGAATCGATCGGGCCCTGGTGGACTCTCCGCCCGTCTCGGTGAAGGACGGCGGCGTGATACGCAACGGTTACTCTGCTGAGCTAGATGAGCTGAGGTCCATAGGCGCAGGCGGAAAGGACAATATAGCGTCGCTCGAAGCGCAGGAGAGGGCCCGCACAGGCATCAACACGCTCAAAGTCGGCTACAACAGGGTCTTCGGATATTACATCGAGGTCACGAGGAGCAACCTCGCCAGCGTTCCAGCGGACTATATAAGGAAGCAGACCCTTACGAACGCGGAGCGCTTCATAACGCCGCAGTTAAAGGAATGGGAAGAGAAGGTCCTTACCTCTGAGGAGAGGGCCTTGAAGCTCGAGGCAGGGCTCTTCAGCTCGCTTATCGGTGAGATACAGCAGTATGCTGGCCGCTTCCTCTCAACCGCCGACGCCATAGCCATCCTCGACTGCCTCGCTTCATTAGCAGAGGCGGCTGAGTCTCTCGACTATTCAAGGCCCGAGGTCAACGATGGCGACGGCCTTGAGATAGAGGGCGGGCGCCACCCCGTAGTGGAGGCTGCGACAAGGGAGTTTGTCTCTAACGACCTCAGCCTCGACGCTGAAAAGAGGATAATCATCCTCACGGGCCCCAATATGGCCGGCAAATCGACCTATCTCCGACAGAACGCGCTTATCATAGTAATGGCGCAGATAGGCTCGTTCGTCCCCGCGCAGAGGGCCTCAATCGGCATTGTGGACAGGGTATTCACTCGCGTAGGCGCGTCAGACGACCTCTCCAAAGGCCATTCGACTTTCATGGTCGAGATGAGCGAGACTGCCAATATCCTGAATAACGCTACATCCAGGAGCTTCATCGTCCTCGATGAGATAGGCAGGGGCACCTCTACATTTGACGGCCTCTCCATAGCGTGGGCCGTGGTAGAGCACCTGCACGACAGTCCTGCTCTGGGCGCGAGGACGCTATTCGCGACGCATTACCACGAGCTCACCGACCTTTCCTTGACAAAGGAAAGAGTCAAAAATTATAATATGGCCGTAAGCGAGTGGAACGACGGCATAATATTCCTGAGAAAGGTCCTTCCTGGCGGCTCCAGCCGGAGCTACGGCATACAGGTCGCAAAGCTCGCCGGCGTGCCGCAGGAGGTCATATCGAGGGCAAAGGAAATATTGAAGAACCTCGAATCGGGCGAGCTTACTGAATCAGGCATGCCGAGGATAGCCGCGAGGGACCCGAGGCCTGAGATGAGGCAGCTCAACCTGCTTGGCGGGACTGACGCGCTGCACCGTGAGTTGAGGGGCATGGATGTCGAGAGGATGACGCCGATTGAAGCGATAGGAGCGCTCCACAAACTCAAGGAGATGGTAGAGAATTGAAGCCGCCGTTCGCAAGGTCTATCCTGCTCCTCTTATCTGCCTTCTTTTTTCTGCTCTCTGCCGGGCTGGCTGATGCCGCCCCCAGGTCAACAGTCAGTTCCATACGCCACTGGTCCAACCCGAGCTACACGAGGATAGTCATCAGCCTCAACAAGAAGGCCCAGTTCAGCCACAGGCTCCTTAAAAAAGACCCGCTCATTCAGATGGAGTGGAGGCGCCTTTACGTTGACATCGACGGGGCAGAGCTCTCGCCGAGCCTCAAAAAATCAATCCCCATAAACGACGGCCTTTTGAAGGCTGCCCGCGTAGGTCAGTACGACCCCGATACGGTCAGGGTCGTGCTCGACATAGAGTCAATAGAAGACTTCAAGATATTCTACCTCACCGACCCCTACAGGATAGTCATTGACGTTACCGGCGAGAAGCCGCCTGCTGGCTCTACGGAGCTTCTCAAGCCCGCCGTTGACAGCGCTGGCAAGGCCATACCCCAGATAACCCAGGACCGCACGAGGCCCATTGCCCCGGACCCGTCGCTCATCCAGCAGCTCGGCCTCAAGGTGAAAAAGATTGTCATCGACCCGGGACATGGCGGCAAAGACCCAGGCGCAATCGGCAAGGGCGGCCTCAGGGAAAAGGACGTTACCTTGAAGCTCGGCAAGATGCTCAGGGACAAGCTCGAGAATGAGGCTGGCGCCAAAATCGTTATGACCAGGGAAACGGACGTATTCATCCCTCTTGAGGAAAGGACCGCCATAGCCAACAGCCAGGACGCGGACCTCTTCGTCTCTGTGCACATAAACGCCAGCCCCAGGAGGGCCGCATCAGGCATAGAGACGTATATCCTGAGCCTCTCCAGCAGCGAAGAGGCCAAGAGGCTCGCTGCCAGGGAGAACGCGACCTC
>CAZDUP010000032.1:0-3911 GCA_964508625.1 uncultured Thermodesulfobacteriota bacterium | reverse complement strand
AAGACCGCCAAGACAAACGATTCTGCCAGGCTCGCTACGGTCGTACAGGACAACCTGGTACTTCAACTCAGGCAGAAGTTCGACGGCATAAAGAGCCACGGCGTAAAAGGCGCGCCCTTCTACGTGCTCATAGGCACCAAGATGCCTGCCATACTTGTCGAGGTCTCGTTCATAAGCAACCCTGAAGAGGAGAAGAGGCTCAGGGACGAGGCCTATCTCCAAGAGGTCGTCGACGGCATCGCCGCCGGCCTGCTCAATTATATGAACGGCTCTGGCGAGACATGACCCCATGCCGCATACGATAGTATTGGACGCACTCAACAAGGCAAATGGCCCGCTGGCCCCGGTCGTAAAGGAGTACCTTCTCAAGGCAGAGGAGGGGCTCAAGGCAAGGCATCTGTCGGGGGAAGCAGGCAGGGAGGTCTGCCGCGCCTATACCATTGTCATAGACAATCTCCTCAAGGCCCTCTTTACCCACAAGAAGGAGGCCCTTGCCCCAAAGGATACGGCCGCGCTCGTGGCCATAGGCGGCTACGGCAGGGGAGAGCTCAACCTGAGGTCTGATATCGACCTCCTTCTCGTCTACAAGGGGCGGCTTACAAAGGGCGTGGAAGAGTTCACGCAGGCCATGCTCTACGTGCTCTGGGACACGGGCCTTGACCTCGGCTTTGCCATTAGGTCTGTCCCGGAATGCATCCAGCTCGCCAAAGACGACCTCAAGACCATGACCGCCCTCCTTGACCTCCGTTACCTTACTGGCGACAAGGCCCTCTATGATTCCCTTCACAAGTCCATCAGGAAGGACCTCTTTAATAGAACCAGGACCGATTCCTTCATAAAGGACAAGATCGAGGAGACCAGGCAGCGCCATGCCAAGTACGGCGGCTCTGTATATATACTCGAGCCTAACGTAAAGGAAGGGGAGGGGGGCCTCCGGGACCTGCACACGGCAATGTGGGTCTTGAAGGCCCAGAACGGCAAGACCGTTGAGCCATTCTCGCTCGGGTTGATACGGGAGCGGGACAAGAAGGCCCTTGAGGAGTCGCTCGACTACATACTCTGGGTCAGGAACGAGCTTCACTTCGGCACAGGAAGGAAGACGGACCAGCTCACCTTTGACCACCAGGAGAGGATAGCGGGGCTCCTCGGCTTTAAAAGCTCTGACAAGGCCCTTGCGGTCGAGGCCTTCATGCAGCAGTACTACAGGCACGCGTCACACCTCTCTCACCTGTCGGGCCTCATGCTTTCCAGGGCCCTGCACCGCGAGAAAAAGACGCTCCACTGGCCCAGGAAAAAGGCCCGCATCGACAGGAACTACTACGTCTCCGGCGGCGTGCTCTTCGCCAAATCAAAAGACGCCATCCTGAACGAGCCCGCGGCAGCGATAAAGGCATTCGAATACTCGCAGGCCTTTGACGTGGAGATAGACCAGTCAGTAAAGGACCAGATACTCGATGGGCTCGATGGCGCGGTAGAGGAGTTCCGCACATCAAGGGACGTCTCTGACTCGTTCCTCAAGATACTCCGGGGAAGGAATGTCTTCAGGTCGCTCTCGGATATGCACGGCTTGAAGTTCCTCGAAAGGTACATGCCCGAATTCGGAGAAATAAGCTGCCGCGTACAGCACGACCTCTATCACGTCTATACCGTAGATGCCCATACCCTTTTTGCGGTGCGCGAGATAGAGAGGCTGCGGGCGCAGTACAAGCCGGATTTCCCGCTCCTGTCCACCATATTCGAGGAGATGCCAAATCCTGAGGTCCTTTACCTCGCGGTCCTTTTTCACGACATAGGCAAGGCCCAGGGAAAGGGACACGCTGAGAAGGGCGCTGCAATGGTGCCGGGCATTCTGAAGAGGCTGCACATGCCGGAGGACGACATCGCGCTCGTGAAGTTCCTGGTGCGCCACCACCTGCTCCTCGCGGATACCGCCCAGTACAGGGACCTTCACGACGAGCGGCTTATAATCGACTTTGCTCAGAAGGTAGGGGACATAGAAAGGCTCAACCTCCTTTATCTTCTGACGTTCGCTGACGTTCGCGCCGTAGGCCCGGACGTATGGAACCAGTGGAAGGGCGCGCTCTTCCAGGAGCTCTACTTCAAGGCCGTTACCGTGCTCGAGCGCGGCACATTCGAGCCCGAGGATTCGCGCGAGAGGCTCCTCAGGATAAGGGAGCGGGTAGAGGATATATTGATGCCTGAGGGAATAGGCAAGTCCGTTGTCGAAGGCTATTTCGACCTGCTGCCGCCGAGGTATTTTCTGTCCTCCAGCCCTGAGTTCATCGCCGGGCACATAAAGATAGTAAGGGAGTTCGGCAACAAACCATACGTTATGAAGGTGAGGCAGGACACATTCAGGGAATATACCGAGTTCATAATCTGCACCCACGACGTCCACGGCCTATTCTCGATGATAACCGGCGTCATGGCAGCCAACGGCATAAACATATTAGGCGCTCAGATAAACACGCTTAAGAACGGCGTGGCCCTTGACATACTCCAGGTGACGAGCCCCTACGGGGAGTTCATAACGGACGAGGCCAGGTTGAGGAAGATAGAATCCGACATCTCGGACGTGATAACGGGCCGCGTGCAGGTGGAGACGCTCGTAAGAAAAAGAAAGCCCTCCATTCTCGACAGTAAGGCCAGGCCCAAGGTGAGGACCACGGTACAGATAGACAACGAGGTGTCGGATGCCTACACCGTCCTCGACATACACACTCAGAACAGGATAGGCCTCCTCTACGACATAACGAGCACGCTCTCGAAGCTCGGCCTGTACATATTCGTCGCGAAGATATCGACAAAGGGAGACGAAGCTGCCGACATCTTCTACGTCAAGGACATATTCGGCCAGAAGATCTACTACAACGAGCGCCTTAACGAGATAGCCGACACCATCTACAGGGTGCTGAGCGAAGAGCGCCATGGCGGCCCTTCTAAATGACCGGTGAGCGCCTCATCCGTGATTTTCTCGACCACATCGTGGTCGAACGTGGCCTCTCGGCTAATACCCGACTCTCGTACGCGAGGGACCTCAAAAAGTTCGAGGAATTTATTCAGAAGACGGGAAGGGGGGCGCGGGAAGCCAGACCCGACGACATAAGCGCCTTTATGAGGGCCTTGGGCTCTGGCGGCCTCTCGGTAAGGTCGTACACAAGGGCCCTCATAGCCCTCCGTGGCTTCTACAGGTTCCTATTGAGAAAGGGCGTTGTCCAGGCCTCGCCGTGCTCCAATATAGACATCCCAAAGCTGCATAAGAAGCTGCCGGAGTTCCTGACCCTTGATGAGGTAGACATGCTGCTCAATGCCCCTGCCGTCGATACGGCGCTCGGCCTCAGGGACAAGGCCATGCTCGAGACACTCTACGCAACGGGTTTGAGGGTCTCGGAGCTTGTGGGCTTGAAAATCAATGACCTGAGCCTTCAGGGGGGCTATTTAACGGCCTTTGGCAAGGGCTCGAAGCAGAGGATGGTGCCGCTCGGGGACTCGGCCATGCTATGGCTCAAGAGGTATATGGACGAGGCCAGGCCAGGTCTGCTGAAAGGACGCGGCAATACGGCTCTTTTCCTTACTGTCCGTGGCTCGCGTATGACCCGCCAGAACTTCTGGGAGCTGATAAAAAAGTACGCCCTACTATCAGGCATAAGCAGGACCAGGACAAAGCCCCACATAATGCGCCATTCTTTCGCAACGCACCTACTGGAGAGGGGGGCGGATTTGAGGATAGTTCAGGCCATGCTCGGCCATTCGGATATCTCCACGACCCAGATATATACCCACATCACCAACGAACGCCTCAAGAACCTCCACAAAGGCAAGCACCCGAGGGGTTAGCGCAACCCCTCCGTAGAAGACCTCTGATCCTTAACTGCATCGAGACGGTGAGGACAGGGTGGCCCTCGACATCC
>CAZDUP010000031.1:4476-13557 GCA_964508625.1 uncultured Thermodesulfobacteriota bacterium | reverse complement strand
CCATCTGCTGCGTTGTCATCGTCGTTCGTCGCTGCGACGTACATGAAGAGTACGACTCGCTCCTCGCTCCCCGATTTAACCGGGGCCTTGCATATGGAGCTTCTTGAGCAGCCTGAACAGGATATAGAAAACAGAAGGGATTTCAAGCCGTACAAGATGAAACCGTTAGTCGCGATCGTTGGCAGGCCCAACGTGGGCAAGTCAACGCTCTTTAATAAGCTCCTGGGCGGGCGCAAGGCCATTGTGCACGACATGCCGGGTGTCACGAGGGACCTTAATTACGGAGACGTAGAGGAGGAGGGGCGCGCCTTTACGCTCGTGGACACTGGCGGCTTTGAGGCTGGCGAGGACGTCATAATAAAGCAGGTGAGGGAGCAGACAAGGCTCGCCGTAGAGGACGCCGACGTCATCGTCTTTGTCATGGACGGCAGGGCAGGGCCCATGCCAGGGGATGCCGAGCTTGTAGATATGCTCCGGCGGGCCGGTAAGCCGGTCATCTATGCCGTCAACAAGATAGACACGCCCGGGCATACCGCGCTCTCGGCAGAGTTCTATTCGCTGGGCATAAAGGAACTCTTCCCGGTATCGGCAGAGCACGGCCTGGGCTTGAGCGAGCTCATAGACGGGATAGTCGCGAGGCTGCCTGAAAAGGAGCTGGAAGAGGCAGACGGAGAGAGGATAAGGGTCGCCATCGTCGGCAGGCCCAACGTCGGCAAATCTTCGCTCCTCAACAGGATAATAGGCAAGCCTCGAGCAATAGTGAGCGCCGTTGCAGGCACCACGCGGGACCCGGTGGACACGCCGGTGGAAATAGAGGGCAGGAAGTACCTCTTCATAGACACGGCAGGCATACGGAAGAAGAACAAGGTGAGCATGACCGTGGAGTCGTACTCAGTCGTCGAGGCCATACGCTCTATCGACAGGTGCGACGTGGCCATCCTCGTGGTCGACGGCAAGGACGGCGTCATGGCTCAGGACGAGAGGATAGCCGGCCTCATAGAGGAGCGCAAGAAGTGCTGCATGGTGCTCGTCAACAAGTGGGACCTCGTGGAAAAGGACACCAGGACAGCAGACTATGCCAGGGATACTGTCAGGAAGAAGCTGCCGTTCATCTCTTACGCGCCGGTGCTCTTCACCTCGGCAATGACGGGCCAGAGGGTGCCCAGGGTGCTTGAGACCGTGAACGGCCTCGTTGACAGGGGCAGGACCCAGGTCTCGACTTCGGCATTGAACAGCGCACTCGAGGAGGTCGTCGCCAGGTACAGGCCGCCGGCCTTCAGGGGCAAGGAAGTAAAGTTCTACTACGCCACCCAGGTCGGCACAATGCCGCCAGCTTTCATAATCTTCGCTAACCACCCGGAGGGCGTGGAGCCCTCCTATGAGAGATACCTTGTCTCTGCCCTGCGGGAGGGCCTCGGTCTCGACGAAGTACCGCTCCGCCTCGTTTTCAGGAGAAGGCATTGAGTGATGCTGCACTTCTTTCCTGTCGTCCGTGAAGGCGTAAGGCTCTTTAAACGCAGCAGCGGCTTCACAAACGCCGCAGCCATCTCGTTTTACGCTTTTTTTTCGCTCATCCCGGTCATGTTCCTCATTATCGCCGGGGTCGGCTTCGTGCTCGGCTCTGACCCGGAGCTGCAGGAGCGCATCATAGGCATGGTCAGGGAGAGCATCCCGTACATAAGCCAGAGGATGATCGACGACATCCTTGACCTGTCGGGCAACTGGCAGACATACGGATGGATAGGCGTCCTGTCGCTCGTATCAGGCGCAGAGCTTGTCACCGGCGCGACAGTCTCGGCCCTGACTTCGATCTTCGGCACCAGCCACAGGTTCGGTTTTCTGAGGACAAGGGCAGTGGGCCTGTTCATGATACTGCTGGCCATAGTGGCCGCGCTCTCGTCCATTGCCGTCACGGCGCTGTCCTTCGTGTTCGAGGGGCGCGAGATAGGCATAGCAAGCCTCGGCATCATTTACGAGGTATTTGTCATCGCCCTCTTCAGGTTCGTAATCCCGTTCCTGATGGTCTCGCTTGTCGTGGCGATGGTCTACAGGGTGCTGGCAGCCGGGAATCTCGATTTCAGGCACGCATTCTTCGGGAGCATTCTCTTTACCGTCCTGTGGGAGGCCGCCAAGCAGCTATTCGCCTTCTACGTCGCCAACTTCGGGAGCTACAACAGGTTCTACGGGTCGCTCGGCACGCTGATGATACTCCTCATGTGGATATTCTATTCGGTGAGCATATTCCTTTTCTCGGCCTCGGTCGCTAGGGCCGCGTACAGGGACTCAAGACACGGCAACGGGCCGGAGGCAGCGGAAGGACTTCAATGAAATCCGCTATTTCGGAGCCCTCACTGCTGAAATCCGGGCGAGATTTCTGTTGTAAAATCCAAAAATGTATGACAGAATAATTTTATTTGAATTTTCGAGTGAAAACAACTCATTACATGGGAGAATAGATGAACCAGCTATATAAGAACATTGCCATGTGGCTCATAATAATAGCCACAGTCGTGCTAATGTTTAACCTTATAAGCTACAAGCAGCCCACCACCGAAAAGGTCGTCTTTTCCGACTTTATCGAGCAGGTCGAGTCCGGCAATATCTCCGAGGTCACGATACAGGGCAACGACATTATCGGCAAGTACAAGGACGGGAAGAGCTTCCAGACCTTCTCGCCCCAGTACCCCGACCTCATAGCCAAGCTCCGCTCTAGCGGCGTCAAGATCGGCGCTGAGCCGGTCGTTGACACGCCCTCATGGGGCACCATATTCGTCTCCTGGTTCCCGATGATACTTCTCATCGGCGTCTGGATATTCTTCATGCGCCAGATGCAGAGCGGCGGCGGCAAGGCCATGAGCTTCGGCAAATCAAGGGCAAAGCTACTTAACGAGAGCCAGAACAGGGTCACGTTCAAGGACGTAGCCGGCATCGAAGAGGCGAAGGAGGAGGTCGAGGAGATAATCGACTTCCTCAAGGACCCCAAAAAGTTCACACGCCTGGGCGGCCGCATACCCAAGGGAGTACTCCTCGTAGGCCCTCCCGGCACCGGCAAGACGCTCCTTGCCAGGGCCATCGCAGGCGAGGCTGGCGTGCCCTTTTTCTCGATATCCGGAAGCGACTTCGTAGAGATGTTCGTGGGTGTGGGTGCTTCTCGCGTAAGGGACCTTTTCGTGCAGGGCAAGAAGAACGCCCCATGCATAATATTCATAGACGAGATAGACGCCGTGGGACGCCACAGGGGCGCTGGCCTTGGCGGCGGACATGACGAGAGGGAGCAGACCCTGAACCAGCTCCTTGTCGAGATGGACGGCTTCGAGTCTAACGAGGGCGTCATAATAATCGCGGCCACCAACAGGCCCGACGTCCTCGACCCCGCGCTCCTTCGTCCGGGCAGGTTCGACAGGAACGTTGTCGTGCCAAAGCCGGACATAAAGGGCAGGGAAGCGATATTGAAGGTCCATACGTCAAAGACGCCTCTGGCGCAGGACATCGACATGGAGATAGTCGCGCGCGGCACGCCGGGGTTTTCCGGCGCAGACCTTTCGAACCTCGTGAACGAGGCCGCGCTCCTTGCAGCGAGAAGGGGCAAGGACAAGATAGAGAAGACCGAGCTGGACGAAGCCAAGGACAAGCTCCTCATGGGCACCGAGAGGCGCTCCATGATAATAAGCGAGGCCGAGAAGAAGAACACAGCCTACCACGAGGCCGGGCATACGCTGGTTGCGCGGCTTATCCCTGGCACAGACCCCATACACAAGGTCTCGATAATACCGAGGGGCATGGCCCTGGGGCTCACACAGCAGCTCCCCATAGATGAGAGGCACACGTACAACAAAGAGTATCTCGTGAACAACATCTCGGTCCTCATGGGCGGAAGGGCGGCCGAGGAGCTGGTGCTGCACCACATGACCACCGGCGCGGGCAACGACATAGAGAGGGCGACCGAGCTCGCGAGAAAGATGGTCTGCGAGTGGGGCATGAGCGAGAAGCTGGGCCCCCTTACCTTCGGCAAGAAGGAAGAGCACATATTCCTCGGCAAGGAGATGGCTCAGAGGAGGGACTTCAGCGAGGAGACCGCCGAAGAGATAGACGAAGAGATAAAAAAGATTGTCATCGAGAACTACGCCAGGGCCAGGAAGCTCCTCGAGTCCAAAATGGGCGCGCTGCACAGGCTCGCCAAGGCCCTGCTTGAAAAAGAGGTCCTGGACGCCGAAGAGATCGAAAGGCTCATCCATTCAGATGACGGCGAGGGGCCGCAGGACTCGCACGGCCCAGCAGAAGCCAGGCCCGAATCATTGAAGCCCGAAGACGCCGCGAGGCTCGGGGTTTTGATCAAGTAGCCATTCCCCGCAAAAGCATATCCTGAAACGAGCCCGGCCGCCCCAGACAGGGGCGGCCGGTTTTATCCCATAATCTTTTTCATGGAACGGTCCCCGTGAGGTTGTCAGTACGTTGCCTTGAGATTGCCTCGGAGAAGTTATCCGGTTCCGAGATGGAACGCGCGGGAGTAGACCCGGCCGGGATAAGCATCATGGCCCCGAAGCATTTCCACTACAACCTGAAGGTAGAGGGCTTGAGCCCTGCGCAGGCGAACATCCTGAAGCAGGAGATGCTATCCATAGGCGGCGAGGCGGCCGTTGCAAGGGGCGTTGCCTCCTGTTCAGTTGAGCGCACCGATTCAATAGTATCAGGCACAAGGAAGCAGATGGGCGAGCTCTTCGAGAAGCTCAAGTATCAGCCGCTCGGCCTGTCTGATGTCGCAGCCTCGATGAATGATGCGCTTGTTAACTCGGGCAAGAGGTCCTTTTGCTTAAAGGGCAGGACAGGCGACCTCACCATAGGCCCGCCGACCCTCATAATGGGCATACTGAACGTCACGCCTGATTCATTTTCCGACGGCGGTGATTTTCTCGACCACGGCAAGGCCGTGCTGCGGGGGCTCGAGATGTCAGCCGAGGGAGCTGACTGGATAGACATCGGCGGAGAGTCGACGAGGCCTGGCGCAGAGCCCGTGGGCGCTGAAGAAGAGATAAGGCGCGTGCTGCCGGTCGTGGAGGCGCTCTCAAAGCAGGGCCTTGTTGTTTCCATAGACACGACCAAGGCGGCTGTAGCAGAGGCGGCCCTGGACGCCGGGGCAGCCATAATAAACGACGTTAGCGCCATGACAATGGACAGCCGTATGGCCGTTGCCGCTGCAAGGAGCAAGGCTTTGGTCGTGCTCATGCACATGAGGGGCACCCCCCGGACCATGCAGTCCGATACCGCATACAAAGACCTCATGGGCGAGGTCTTCAACTACCTCAGAGAGCGCATCGAGTACGCGGTCTCAATGGGCATTGACGCCAGGAGCATAATAATAGACCCCGGCCTGGGCTTCGGGAAGTCTTTTGAGGGCAACTTCGAGATACTCTCCAGGCTCAGAGAGCTCAAATCTCTCGGCAGGCCGATACTCGTGGGCGCGTCGAGAAAATCGTTCATCGGCAGGGCCATGGGCGGGGCAGAGGTGGGAGAGCGTCTTGGCGGGACGATTGCCGCATCGGTCGCGGCTGTCATGAACGGGGCATCTATATTGAGGGTCCACGACGTGAAGGTGGCCAGAGAGGCCGCCAGGGTAGCTGACGCCATTGCAGGAATAGCACAGTGATCGAAAACATACTCGGTTTCAATACGATAATAGCGGCGCTCGATATCGTGATAGTCGCCTCCATCCTCTACTGGCTCATGCTCATGTTCAAGGGCACGAGGGCCGGGAGGATGCTCTGGGGCATCGCGATAATCGTCGTCGTCTATTTCGTCTCCCAGAGGTTCGAGCTCCTCACGCTCCACTGGATACTATCTAACTTCCTGGGTTCCATCGTCATTTTCATCATAGTCGTCTTCCAGCAGGACATAAGGCGCGCGCTCGTTCAGATGGGCAAGCCCTTCAGCACCCGCGAGGCCACGAAGGCCGGTGGCGTCCTCGATATCATAGTCAGGGCCGCAAAGAAGATGTCCGAGACGAGGACAGGCGGCATAATAGTGCTCGAGCGCTCGATAGAACTGGGGGATTTCATCGGCGAGGACGCGGGCGTGGAGCTCGATGCCCGCGTCTCGAAAGAGTTGCTGCTCTCGATATTCAACTCCACTTCGCCTGTGCACGACGGCGCGGTAATAATCAGGAACGGCAGGGTCTCCAGGGCGGGAGCGATACTGCCGCTCACGAGCAGGGAGATCTCAAACCCGTCGCTGGGCACGAGGCACAGGGCGGCCATCGGCCTTGCGGAGGAGACCGACGCCGCTATAATTGTCGTATCCGAGGAGACCGGCGGTATGACGCTCGTCTTCGAGGACGGCATATATCCGGATCTCTCCGCTGAGAAGCTTCTGTCTGACCTGAAGCAGCTCTTTGCCTTCAAGGGATATCCCAGGAAGGCAATGGTCCCGTGGAGGGCGCCGTCGAAATGAGGGAACTCTTCGCGTCAAACCTGAAGCTCAAGCTCCTGGCCGTCATCTTCTCGCTGGCCCTCTGGTTCTTCGTGGCAGGGCAGTCGAGGACCGAGGTGGGCTTCATCGTGCCCATCAGCTACAAGGGCATACCCAGGGACCTCATAATGACAGGCATGCCGCCGGACGAGGTGGAGGTAAGGGTCACCGGGCCAAAGCTTTTCATAAACAACCTCTCGCCAGCGCAGATAAGCGCTGAGCTTGACCTGAGCCGCGCTCATGAGGGCGTAAACACGTTCCGCATCCAGCCCTCGGACATAATAACCCCCATGGGCGTGGACGTGCAGAGGCTCCGGCCCAGCTCCATTGACTTCAGATTAGAGAAGATAACTAAGGTAGAGCTGACCGTGAGGGCCCGCCTATCCGGCGCTCCTGCGCCAGGCTACAGGGTAGTGGACGTGCTGGTATATCCAAAGACGGTCATCGCAACAGGCACGAGAAAAGAGACGAGGGAATTGAAAGAGGTGCATACCAGGCCCATAGACGTCTCCGGTCTCGATTCCTCGGCCTCTCTCACGGCACAGGTGGACGCCTCGGGTCTCGATCTCCGCGACTTGAGCGCCGAGAAGGTTGAAGTCAAAATAGTCGTAAGGAAGGAGAGATAAACCATGCGGGTCGCCAAAAGGCTCTTCGGAACGGACGGCGTAAGAGGGGTTGCCAACATAGAGCCGATGACCTCTGAGATGGCGCTCCAGCTCGGCAGGGCCATCGCCTACATATTCAAGCAGGAGGCGAGACGCCACAGGATAGTCATAGGCAAGGACACGAGGCTCTCCGGCTACATGTTGGAGAGCGCCATGATGGCCGGCATATGCTCGATGGGCGTGGACGCCGTAATGGTCGGGCCGCTGCCGACGCCGGGCATAGCCTTCATCACCTCGAGCATGAGGGCGGACGCCGGCGTTGTCATTTCCGCCTCGCACAATCCTTACCAGGACAACGGCATAAAGTTCTTCTCGAGGGACGGCCTCAAGCTCCCGGATGAGCTCGAGCTCAAGATAGAGGAGTTCATTTTCGAGAACCAGGACCCGAGCCACAGGCCCACCGCCAGCGAGGTAGGCAAGGCCTATAGAGTGGACGACGCGATAGGCAGGTACGTTGTATTCGCAAAGAACACATTCCCAAAGGAGCTTACCCTTGACGGACTTAAGATAGCGGTTGACTGCGCCAACGGCGCGGCCTACAAGGTCGCGCCCGCCGTCTTCTACGAGCTCGGCGCAGAGGTCATAACGACCGGGGCAAGCCCGAACGGTGAGAACATAAACCACGAGTGCGGCGCGCTCTACCCGGAGAAAATAGCCAAGGTCGTAAGGGAGACCGGGGCGCACGTGGGATTCGCATTGGACGGCGACGGCGACAGGTGCATCATGGTGGACGAGCTGGGCAACGTCCTTGACGGCGACTACATGCTCGCCATCGCAGCGACCGCGATGCTCAGGGAAAAGACATTGAAGGGCGACACCGTCGTGGCTACCATTATGAGCAACTCCGGCTTCGAAGAGGCCATAAGGAGCGCTGGAGGCAAGGTCGTAAGGACCGCCGTTGGCGACAGGTACGTTGTCGAGGAAATGTTGAAGCGCGGCTACAACCTCGGCGGTGAGCAGTCCGGGCACATCATATTCCTTGACCATACCACAACGGGCGACGGCGTGATATCAGCCCTCCAGATACTCTCAAGGATGGTAAAAGAAGGCAAGCCCCTTTCCGAGCTTGCGAAGGTCATGACCACATATCCGCAGATTCTCCTGAACGTCAGGGTGAGGGAGAAGAAGGACCTCGGCAGCATACCCGCCGTATCAAAGGCGTTGAAGGACGTGGAGGAGAAGCTCAGGCACAGGGGAAGGGCATTCATACGCTACTCTGGCACCGAGCCGCTTGCAAGGATAACGATAGAAGGCGAGCGCAGGGAAGAGATAACGAGCATGGCGAATGAGCTGGCGGAATTGTTGAAGAAAGAAATAGGGTGAAGGCTGCTTCTAAAAATTGTTATTTTTTCCTGATCTCTGTGTCAGGGCGAAGATTAAAATGCTCACATATACAACAACATATGCTGCGCTTTTAATTCCGCCCTTCCTTGACCTCAGAAAAAATTCCTGATTTTTAGAAGCTGTAAATTTGTTGAGGAGGATAACTCACGTTGGCGAAGCTCTCTGTAAACGTTGACCATGTTGCTACCGTAAGGCAGGCGCGCCGCGCCTTTGAGCCGGACCCTGTTTCAGCCGCGGTCATAGCCGGGATATCAGGCGCGGACGGCATAACCGTGCACCTGCGTGAGGACAGGCGGCACATACAGGACCGCGACCTGCAAGTGATGAGAAAGACGGTCAAGGCAAACCTGAACCTCGAGATGGCTGCCACTAAAGAGATGCTCGAGATAGCCCGCGAGATAAAGCCTGACTTGGTGACGCTCGTGCCGGAGAAGAGGCAGGAGCTTACTACCGAAGGCGGCCTGGATGTCATGACAAACCTCGATCACCTCAAGAGGTACGTCGGGCAGCTCCGCGATGCCGGGATAAAGGTGAATCTCTTCATAGACCCCTCGCCAGATGCCGTGAAGGCCTGTCACAGGATAGGCTCTGACGGTCTCGAGCTCAACAC
>CAZDUP010000031.1:0-4466 GCA_964508625.1 uncultured Thermodesulfobacteriota bacterium | reverse complement strand
CCTACGCTGAGGCGAGGGAAGGCCAGGTGCGGGATTCGGAGATCAGGAGGATATACGACTCGGCCGTGCTCTCAAAGAGGCTCGGCATGAGGACGCACGCTGGCCACGGCCTCGACTACGGCAACATCACGCCAGTCGCCTCGATGAAGGAGATTGACGAGTTCGCCATAGGTTTTTCCATCGTGGCCCGCTCTATATACGTGGGCATGGGAGAGGCTGTAAGGGAGATGAAGCGTCTCATAATCGAGGCGAGGAAATAGCGGCAGGCCGCACGCATGATCCATGGCATAGATACGGTAGAGGTTTCGCGCTTTGCGCGGGCAAGGGCAAAGTGGGGAGAGAGGCTTGAAAAGAGGCTCTTTACCGCATCCGAGCTCGATTACTGCCTTAAGCAGCGGAGCCCCGCGCGGCATCTCTCTGCCAGGTTCGCGGCAAAGGTGAGCTTCTTCAAGGCCCTCGGCAGGGCAATGCCGTACAGGGACGTCGAGGTCGTGAAGGACGCCTCAGGCGCGCCCGTGATATGTGCCAAGGGCCTTCCACTGGGGCTGAGGGTCAACATATCCATATCCCATGACGGGGACCTCAGCATCGCCGAGACCATAATCGAGAGAGACAGATGAAGGCTGCTGACGCCGCGACCATAAGGTCCATTGACAGGGCCGCGGTCGAGAGATATGGCATAACAGGCCTGGAACTCATGGAGAACGCCGGGAAGGGCGTTGCCGAAATAATCAGGCGGGTTGCGCCGTCAAAGGACGTCCGGATAGCGATTGTCGCCGGAAAGGGCAACAACGGCGGTGACGGCTACGTGGCCGCAAGGCACCTTCACAATTACGGCTTCAGGGTGGCCGTATTCTCGCTCTGCAGGACTGGAGAGCTCAAGGGGGATGCGGCTGCGAACGCGGCATCGTGGGTAAAGATGGGCGGAGAGACGAGCGAGATATTGACCTCAGCTGATCTCAAGGCCGCTGAATCACCTTTAAGGCACTCATCCGTCATAGTAGATGCCATATTCGGAACAGGCCTTGAAAAGAATGTCTCCGGCATCCATGCCGAGGCAATAGACCTCATAAACTCCCTTGAAAAGAAAGTCGTCTCAATAGATATTCCTTCCGGCGTTCATGCCACCACAGGGGCAGTGCTCGGCCGCGCCATAAAGGCAGAGATAACGGCCACGATGGCCATGCCCAAGCTCGGACTCGTGCTCTTTCCCGGCAGGTCTTTTGCCGGTACCTTTGAGGTCGTTGACATAGGCGTGCCGAGGGAGATGGTCGAGGACGAGAATATCAGGTGGAACATCATCACCGAAGAGGGCCTGAGAAGGTCTCTCAAGCCGAGGAAACCCGAGTCGCACAAATCGACCCACGGACATCTGCTCGTGCTCGCCGGCTCGCCAGGCATGACAGGCGCGGCCTACATGGCCGCTGTCTCGTCCATGAGGGCAGGCGCAGGGCTCGCTACCCTGGGCGTGCCAGAGAGCCTCAATGGCATAATGGAGGTGAAGACCACGGAGGTCATGAGCATCGGCCTTCCGGAGACGCCTGAAAAGAGGCTCGGAGCAGTATCTTTCAGCGCGATAAAGGCCATGCTCCCGGGAAAGACCGCCGTCATAATCGGCCCCGGAGTGGGTAGCTCTGATGAGATGATGGGGCTCATAGAGATGCTTATAAATGAGGTGAAGGTCCCCCTTGTGATCGACGCTGACGGACTCAATTCGATAGCGGCCAATGCAGCGATGCTCAAGGATGCAAAGACAGAGGTCGTGCTCACGCCGCATCCAGGCGAGATGGCGAGGCTCCTTAACGTGGCCTCGAAAGACGTGCAGTCAGACCGCATGGGCTCTGCCCTGAAGCTCGTTGAGATGACCGGAGCTACGGTCGTTCTGAAGGGCGCTGGTACGATAATAGCCGCGCCGTCCGGCAGGGTCTATATAAATACGACCGGCAACCCGGGCCTTGCGACAGCGGGAACAGGCGACGTGCTCGCGGGCATGCTGGGCGGGTTCCTCGCGCAGGGCTACAGCCCTGAAGACGCTTGCCAGGCAGCGGTATATATCCACGGCCTTGCCGGAGACGAGGTCAAAAAGACACAGGGAGAGCTCGGCATGATGGCAATGGACCTCGTCCCGCTCATACCCCGCCTCCTCAATTCACTCGTATCCCCAAGGGCCTGATGGATCTCGTTCGCGCCTACAGGACAAAATCCCCTGAAGAGACTGAAAGACTCGGGAGCGAGCTCGCCAAAGAGATCAAGGCAGGCGACTGCGTCGCGCTCACAGGTGAACTCGGCGGAGGCAAGACCAGGTTCGTCCGGGGCATGGCAAGGGGCTTGGGCTCAAAGGGGTTTGTGAAGAGCCCGAGCTTTACGATAATGAATATCTACGAGGGCGGCTCTCTGCCGCTTTACCATATAGACCTCTACAGGATAGCCGCGCCCGAAGAGCTCGAGATGGCGGGTCTTGAAGAGTATATTTCAGGTAACGGCGTATCTGTCATCGAGTGGGCCGACAGGTCGCCTGCCCTTCTGAAGGCGTGCAGGATAATAGTGAGCTTCAGGTACGCCGGGGATACTGAGCGGGAAATAGAGGTCGTAATTAAAGGGGCTGGAAAATAATTAAAGGCCTGTGATATAAGAGAGGATACTTTTATAGGCAGGGGGTGGCAGTGAGAGAATTCGATTGCGTGGTAGTTGGCGCTGGCCCTGGCGGTTATGTGGCAGCCATAAGGGCGGCGCAGCTCGGGGCAAAGACAGCCATCATAGAACGGAATAAGATAGGCGGCACCTGCCTTAACTGGGGCTGCATACCTACAAAGGCGCTCTATTATTCGGCGAAGACACTGGACAAGGCCAGGCACGCCTCTGATTTCGGCGTAAACGTCGGCGACGTGTCCTTTGACCTCGCAAAGGCCGTTGAGAGAAAGGACGGGGTCGTAAAGAAGCTCGTCGGCGGCGTGGAGCAGCTCCTGAAGGGCAACAAGGTCGATGTCATAAAAGGCAACGCATACCTCGAAGCAGCCGGAAAGGTAAGGGTCTCGAACGGGGACTCGACCGAGGAGATTGCGGCTAAGTCCGTTATCATAGCCACAGGCTCTGAGCCTGCAATGATACCGGCATTCAACATAGACCGTGTAAACGTCCTTACCTCCACCGAGATGCTTGATTTGAAGAAGGTGCCTGAGTCCCTTCTCGTAATAGGCGGCGGCGTAATGGGATGCGAGTTCGCGACCTTATTTGCCACCTTCGGCTCGTCAGTCATAATAGTAGAGCTGCTGCCGACCATACTTTCGACCGAGGACAAGATGGTCGCAAGGGTAATAGCAAAGAGGTTCAAGGAAACGGGCGTGAGCGTCCTTACCGAGGTCCAGGTCGAGTCAGTGACTTCGGAGAACAACAGGGTCAAGACCAGATTGAAGGACGGCAGGGAGTTCATAACAGAGAAGGTCATGGTCGCAATAGGCCGCTCGTTCAACTCTGCCGGGATAGGCCTCGATAAGCTGGGCGTCACTATGGACCGCGGCCGCATAGCCGTTGACGAGCGCATGGAGACGAACGTAAAGGGAGTCTACGCAATAGGAGACGTCACGGGCAAGATGCTTCTTGCGCATGTTGCCTCTACACAGGGCATAGTCGCGGCGAATAACGCTGCCGGGAAAGACGCCAGGATGGACTACTCGATCATCCCGGCAGGCATTTTCACCGACCCTGAGATAGCGAGCGTGGGGCTACGCGAAAAAGAGGCCGAGGAAAAGGGCATACCTGTCTCGGTCGGCAGGTTCCCGTACGCTGCGAGCGGCAAGGCCCTGGGCATGGGCGAGACCGAAGGATTTGTCCAGCTCGTCGCTGACCCCGGCACTGACAAGGTGCTCGGCTGCTCCATCGTCGGAGCGCACGCGACGGACTTGATAGGCGAGGTCGCAATAGCGATGAAGGCTGGCGCAACGGTCAAGGACATAGCTGATACGGTCCATGCCCACCCGACGCTCCCTGAGATTGTTATGGAGGCTGCTGAGGACGTGCACGGCATGGCCATACACAAGATAGGAAGGAAGAAGTAAGGCAAGGAGTCAACGATGGCTTTGATAGTCCAGAAATACGGCGGCACCTCTGTCGGCAACGTCGAGCGCATTAAGAACGTCGCCAAAAGGGTCGCGCGCACCTGTAACGAAGGCAACCAGGTCGTGGTAGTCCTCTCGGCCATGTCCGGAGAGACGAACAAGCTCGTCGCGCTCTGCAATGAGGCGAGCGAGTTCCCCATCGGCAGAGAGTACGACGTGGTAATATCCACGGGCGAGCAGGTGACCATTGGCCTCCTTTCGATAGTACTGAAGGAGATGGGGCTCAAGGCAAAGAGCTTCATGGGCCACCAGGTGCCCATTGTCACGGATGCGCAGTTCGGGTCAGCACGAATAGAGTCCATAGACCCGTCGCGCATGAGGGCCGAGCTGGAGAAGGGCCTCATCGTCGTA
>CAZDUP010000030.1:7216-13866 GCA_964508625.1 uncultured Thermodesulfobacteriota bacterium | reverse complement strand
TACGCCTCATTCCTCGCTCCTCGACGCCTCGCATATGGAGCTTTTTGAGCAGCCTGAATAAATCCGAGTTTAGCGAGCTATCAGCATGTCTTCCTACCAGGTAATAGCGAGGAAGTGGCGTCCCGGGGTCTTTGACGAGGTAGTCGGACAGGCCCACGTAACGAGGACGCTCAGGAACGCCATATCCTCGGGCAGGATAGCCCACGCCTATCTATTCTCCGGCCCGCGCGGCGTAGGCAAGACAACAGCCGCCCGCATACTCGCCAAATGCCTCAACTGCTCGACCGGACCGACCACTACACCCTGCAACGAATGCGCCTCATGCAAAGGCATAACCGGCGGCTCGTCCGTGGACGTCTTCGAGATAGACGGTGCCTCCAACAACAGCGTTGACAACGTAAGGGAGATATCCGAGAGCGTGCGGTACGTGCCCTCTGAGGGCAGGTACAAGGTCTATATCATAGACGAGGTGCACATGCTCTCCCAGGCGGCCTTCAACGCCCTCCTTAAGACCCTCGAGGAGCCGCCCCCCCATGCCATATTCATATTCGCCACAACAGAGGTCCACAAGATACCGGCTACCATACTCTCGCGCTGCCAGAGGTTCGATTTCAAGAGGATACCGCTTCGCGAGATACAGGCGCGTCTTGTGGAGATCGTCACCCGGGAAGGGGTGAGATTCGAGGACAAGGCCCTCTATCTAATCGCCAGGGAGGCTGACGGCAGCATGCGCGACTCCCAGAGCCTCCTTGAGCAGGTACTATCCTTTTCCGGGGGCGAGTTGAAGGAGGGTGACGTTGCCGAAGCATTGGGGCTCATGGGCAGGTCTGTCCTCTATGAGCTCTCTGAGGCGATCATAGGAAAAGACAGCAAAGCCTGCCTGAATATTGTTGAAAAGGTATATAAATTTGGGTATGATTTCAAGAGGGGCTGCAGCGACCTGCTTGAGCACATAAGGGACCTGACAGTCATCAAGGCAACAGGGGATGCCTCCCTTCTTGACCTGCCTGACAGCGAAATCGGACGGCTTCAGGATATCTCAGGGCGTGTGGGACCAGAGAGGCTCCACATGCTATTTTCTGTCCTCTCAAAGGGATATGAAGAGGTCTCAAGGTCGTCTCACCCGAGGTATGCCCTTGAGATGACGCTCATGCGCGCGGCACATCTCGATGAGGCCGAGCCTGTGAGCGTTCTCATCGAGAGGCTCGAAGACATAGCGTCAAGGATAGGCGGCGCGACAATGGCACAGCCGCAGAGGCCTGTACAGCAGGCCACAGCGACGCCGCCGAGCCAGGCAGCGCCCAAGACGCTGCCCTGGAAAAAAGAGAGCCCTCAGCCAGAGGCAAGGCCTGTGGAGGCCCGCCCACAGCCAGCCAAAGAGGCTGAGGAGGTGGCGGCTGAGAGGAAAGAGGCCGCAGTCAAGGATGACAGGGCCGGGCTGAGGGAGTTTCTGGAGAAGAGGAACCCCGCGCTTGCCGAATCGCTCCGGACAGCGTCGGTCGAGATATCTGGCGACATTGTGACGATAAAGTCGTCCAATGAGCGGCTGCAGGGAAAAATAAAGGTAAACAGGGCCGTTATAGAGGCGGCCTGCCGCGATTTCTTCAAGAGGCCTGTTGCCCTTGACCTCGGTGACGGCGAGGCGGCTAAAAAAAAAGAACATGACCCGGTCGTAATGGATGCGCTGCGCATATTCGGCGGGAGGATAATAGAGGACCGGAGGAGGAGCAATGTCTAAACAGTTGGGCAATCTCATGAGGCAGGCCCAGAAGATGCAGGAGAAGATGGCCCAGGTGCAAAAGGAGCTTGGCACCAGGACTGTCGAGGCGTCGAGCGGCGGGGGCATGGTCACCGCCACTGTAAACGGAAACCAGGAGCTTGTAGGCCTTAAGATAGACCCTTCTGTAGTCGACCCCAAGGACATCGAGATGCTCCAGGACCTCGTTGTTGCTGCCGTGAGCGAGGCCTTGAGGAAGAGCAAGTCGATGGTCCAGGAGGAGATGGCCAAGCTGACCTCAGGCATGGGACTGAACCTTCCGGGCGGCTTGTTTTAATCCCCGAAATCAGGGCTTTGACTGGGTGAATTTCAGTTGTTGCCCCGTAGAGGCCAGTATGGTATTAATGCCGGACCCAAGAGAGCCCGGACAGAACAGGAATGGATTCACAAGTGCAGTACGCGGAGCCCATAAATAACCTCATCAGGTCGATTTCGAGGCTCCCCGGCATTGGAGAGAAGACAGCCACACGGCTCGCGCTCTTTATCCTGAATGCGGACCCGGAATACGCAAAGGGGCTTGCCGAGGCAATAGCGTCGGTCAAGGACAAGGTATCGCTCTGCCCGGTCTGCATGACCTTCTCTGACGAAGCGCCGTGTAGGATATGCGTTGACCCGGAGAGGGACCCGGCTACCATCTGCGTGGTATCCGATTACAAGGACATGACCGCCCTCGAGGCAATGGGCGGCTACCGCGGCAGGTATCACATACTGCACGGCAACCTTGCGCCACTGAAGGGCGTGGGGCCTGACGAGATACGGATCAAGGAGCTTGTCTCGAGGACAGAGGCCGGCGGCGTGATCGAAGTGATACTCGCCACGGGTTTCGACGCAGAGGGCGAGGCAACTTCCGCCTATCTCACGAAGATACTCAAGCCCTCCGGCGTAAAGGTGACAAGGCTTGCGTCGGGCATACCTGTCGGGAGTTACGTCGAGTTCATGGACGGGGCAACGCTCGGCAGGGCATTGGTGGGAAGAAGGGAAGTCTAACAGAACCGTGATCCGCATTATGAGCGGATTGCAAAATAATCCAAAAAGGAAGATGAAGATGGAGAGCTACCTGGAAGTAAGATGGCATGGAAGGGCGCAGCAGGGCGTTGTCACGGCTGCCAAGGTCCTCGGCGAGGCCTGCCTGAGGTCAGGCAAGTTCGTACAGGCCTTCCCTGAGTTCGGCCCTGAGAGGATGGGCGCCCCGGTAAAGGCCTACAACAGGGTATCTGACGAGCCCATAAGGCTCCACTGCCAGGTCACGAACCCCAAATACGTGCTCATCGCGGACCCGACCCTCATAGGCATGGACCTCGCAGGCGGAATGGAGACCTCAGGCGGCGTCACTGAAGGCACCCCGGATGATGCGGTTTTCATAGTGAACACTCCGAAGAGCCCGGAGGAGATGAGAAAGGCGCTCGGCCTCGACGGGAAAAAGGGCGTGAAGGTCTTCACGCTCGACGCGGCGCAGATATCGATCGAGACCATAGGCAGGATGATGCCCAATACGCCGATGCTCGGCGCGCTCGCAAAGGCCACGGGCTGCATAACGCTCGAAGGCCTTGTCGAGAACTTCAAGGAGAACTACTCGAAGAAGTTCAGCCCCAAGGTTATAGAGGGCAACGTAGAGGCGATGAACAGGGGCTACAACGAAGTAAAAGGATAACCAACGGAAAATAACTGAAAGGATTTCATATGGTGGAGCAGAAGAAGGAATACCCCCTCGGAGGGGTCATCCCAAAGGGCGGCACGGCCCATGATTATTCCACAGGCGGCTGGAGGAAGCTCCGCCCTGTGCTGGACAAGGAAAAGTGCACCAATTGCCTTATCTGCTGGGTCATGTGCCCGGATTCCGCAATCATTACAGAGGACGGCAAGATGATTGGTTTCGACCTCGACCACTGCAAGGGCTGCGGAATCTGCGCAGTTGAGTGCCCGGACAAGGTAAAGGCCATCAAGATGGAACAGGAGGCCGAATAATGGCGATAACAGCGACCAAGGGGCAGACAGGCCTTACCGGAAACTCGGCCGTGGCCTATGCCATGAAGCAGATAAACCCTGACGTCTGCCCGGCTTACCCCATCACTCCTTCAACCCAGATAGTGGAGGACTTCTCGGGCTATGTTGCTGACGGCGCGGTCAAGACAGAGCTTGTCACTGTCGAGAGCGAACACTCGGCCATGAGCGCCTGCATAGGCGCTGCAGCGGCTGGCGCAAGGGTAATGACGGCTACCTCAGCGCAGGGGCTCGCGCTCATGTGGGAGATGCTCTACATAGCCTCCGGCATGAGGCTCCCCATAGTGATGGCGAACGTGAACAGGGCGCTTTCGGCCCCCATCAACATCCACTGCGACCACTCTGACTCGATGGGCGCGAGGGACTCCGGCTGGGTGCAGCTCTATTCAGAGACAGTGCAGGAAGCATACGACAACATGTTCATGGCTGTCCGCATAGCCGAGCACCAGTCGGTGCTCCTGCCCTCTATGGTCTGCTTCGACGGCTTCATAACGAGCCACGCCATAGAGAACATCTCGCTCCTCGACGACCAGGAGGTGCGGCAGTTCATCGGCGAGTACAGGGCAACGACATCGCTCCTCGACACCGACAACCCTGTGACCATGGGCGCGATGACCCTGCCGGACGTTTACATGGAGTTCAAGCACCAGCAGTCAGAGGCCATGAAGAGGGCCAAGGACGCTGCAATGGAAGTGATGAAGGACTTCGGCAAGAGGTTCGGCAGAGAGTACGGCCTCTTCGAGACATACAGGCTCGAGGACGCCGAGACAGCGATAGTGATACTGAACTCCGCGGCAGGCACCACCAAGGTCGCCATAGACGAGTTGAGGAAAAAGGGGCAGAAGGTCGGGCTCCTTCGCCCCAGGCTCTTCAGGCCCTTCCCGTGGAACGAGATAGCCGAAGCGCTGAAGGGCAAGAAGGCCGTGGCGGTCCTTGACAGGGCCGATTCGATGAACGCCTTCGGCGGCCCGGTATTTAATGAAGTGCGCTCCGCGCTATATGACATGGACAACCGCCCGAAGATGATGAACAGGATATACGGCTTGGGCGGCAGGGACTACAAGGTAAAGGACGCGCTCGCTGTCTTTGAAGAACTCTCGAAGGTCGCGGAGACCGGCAGGATAGAGACGCTCGTCAAGTACATCACTATCTAAACAACAAAAAGCCCCTATGCGGGCATAAAGAGGATCAGACATGGCTACTTTAAAGGATCTTTCAAAACAGCAGGAGCTATTCTCCGGCGGCCACAGGCTCTGCTCGGGCTGCGGCATACCGCCCATCGTGCGGCTCGTGCTCCGGGCTGCGAACGGCCCCGTGGTCGCGACCACGGCCACGGGATGCCTCGAGGTCGGCACCACGATATACCCGTACACGGCCTGGAGGATACCCTGGATACATTCGGCATTCGAGAACGCCGCCGCCACCATAAGCGGCGCAGAGGCGGCCTACAAGTCCTTGAAGAGGCAGGGCAGGCTCCCCGGCGGCGACAAGAACATAAAATTCGTGGCCTTTGGCGGCGACGGCGGCACCTATGACATAGGACTGCAGGCCCTCTCCGGCGCCCTCGAGCGCGGGCATGACTTTTTGTACCTCTGCTACGACAACGGCGCGTACATGAACACCGGCATACAGAGGTCGAGCGCTACCCCGCTCTTCTCCAACACGACCACCTCTCCTTCCGGCGACGTCATCCCCGGCAAGCAGCAGTGGAGGAAGGACCTCACGAGGATAGTCGTTGCGCACAACATACCTTACGCCGCGCAGGCGAGCCCGCACAACTGGTCGGACCTCTCGAAGAAGGCCGAGAAGGCCCTCTCCACCAAGGGCGCGACCTTCATGAACGTCATGTCGCCCTGCCCGCTCGGCTGGTACTCGAAGCCCGAGGATTCCATAAAGTGGGCGAAGCTTTCCGTCGATACGTGTTACTGGCCCCTCTACGAGGTGGAGAACGGCGTATTGAAGATAAACTACAAGCCCAAGGAGAAGAAGCCCCTCGTTGACTGGCTCAAGCCCCAGGGCAGGTTCAAGCACCTCTTCAAGCCCGAGAACGCCGGACTTCTCGAGGAGTTCCAGAAGAGGGTCGATGAGGAATGGGAGAGGCTCCTCGCGCTCGAAGGCAAGCGTCTCTAATATCTTGAGCGTATCCGGAAGGTAGGTAGATGCCCCAAAGCTCATTCGTGATGTTCGAGGAGGAGTACCAGGAGATTACGTCGGTAATCGAGAAGCTCCTCAGGGAAGCAAACGCGAAATGCGTGTACCTCGTCGACAAGGACGGCCAGCTCATCGCTTCCAGCGGCGACACCAAGGACATCGACGCTACCTCTCTGGCCTCGCTCACGGCAGGCAACATAGCTGCCACAGGGGGCCTTGCAAAGCTCATAGGCGAGAAGGAGTTCTCGATACTCTTCCATGAGGGCGAGAAGGACAACCTCCACATCTCGGTCGTCGAGCAGAGGGTCATACTGGTCGTGATATTCGACAAGCAGTCCTCTTTGGGCCTCGTGCGCCTCAGGGTGCGCAAGGCGAGCGAGGAGCTTGGAAAGAGCATCCAGCGGCTCATGGCGCGGATGACTGAAGGAAATGGCAAGGAGAGCCTCCTGGAAGAGATCTCCGACGACGATATAGAGAGGCTTTTCCATTGAGGAGCAAAGAGACGGCAACCCAGAACAGAGAAGCCGCCCGGAAGACCCGGGCGGCTTTTTCCGGTGACCCCAGGGAAAGATGTCATTCATAAACTACTCCTCCAGGGAGATCAACTGCAAGATCGTCTACTACGGGCCTGGCCTTTGCGGCAAGACCACCAATCTGCAGTTCATCTACCGCAAGACAAGGCCCGAGGCAAAGGGCAAGATGATCACCCTTGCCACGGAGA
>CAZDUP010000030.1:0-7206 GCA_964508625.1 uncultured Thermodesulfobacteriota bacterium | reverse complement strand
GCTCTTTTTCGACTTCCTGCCCCTTGCCCTCGGCGACATCAAGGGCTTCAAGACAAGGTTCCACCTCTATACCGTCCCCGGTCAGATATTCTACGACGCTTCCCGTAAGCTGATATTGAAGGGCGTTGACGGCATCGTCTTCGTAGCCGACTCTCAGGCCGAGAGGATGGACGCCAACATCGAGAGCTTCGAGAACATGAAGATAAACCTCGAGGAGCAGGGATACAACCTCGCCCAGGTGCCCTATGTGGTCCAGTACAACAAGAGGGACCTTCCGAACACCGTCCCTGTAGCGGAATTGAAAAAGATATTGAACGCGGAGAACGCGCCCGACTTCGAGGCTGTGGCGAGCGACGGCACCGGCGTATTCGAGACATTGAAGGCGGTCGTGAAGCTCGTATTGATAGAGCTCAAGAAGACCGCATAAAACATCTAAAGGAGTCTGCCCGTGAGCTTGAGAGAGCAGGTTACGAAGGACATGGCAACGGCCATGAAGGCCGGCGAAAAGGACAAGCTCTCGACTCTCCGCATGCTCTTGAGCGCCGTCAAGTACAAGGAGGTCGACGCAAAGCACCAGCTCTCTGACGAGGAGGTCATTGCGGTCGTATCCACGCTCCTTAAGCAGAGGCAGGACTCTGTGGAGCAGTTCAAGCTGGGCGGAAGGGAAGACCTCGTGGAGAAAGAATCCAGGGAGATAGAATTTCTGAGGGCCTATCTGCCGCCCCAGCTCTCTCAGGAAGAGGTCAGGGAGATAATAAAGAAGGCGGCTGCCGAGACAGGCGCCCAGGGCCAGAAGGACATGGGCAAGCTCATGAAAGTGGTGATGCCGCAGGTAAAGGGAAAGGCCGACGGCAAGCTCGTCAACGATATCGTAAAAGAGGTGCTGGGCGCGTAGTATCCGCTCCAGATAGCTCTAAAGTAAGTATAAGTTTTTCAGGCTGGAAACCCCCTTGCGTGGATACGGAAGGGGGTTTCTGTTTCTGCCATTAATATGGAACTTGGGATATAATCGGGTTATAATAGCCGGAAAAAATCGGGGCACAAGGAATCGGGATGAAGCTGAGGGATATCTACGAGAGGGCTATAAAGCGTGGCATGGAGCTCGACCCGAGGGGCGCTGACGAGGCCGCAAGGGAGCTTGAGAGCGCGAAGAAGGAATACGACGACCTCAAGGAAAAGGACCGCAAGTGGTTCGACAAGGAGCGGCTCAGGAACCCGTACTCGGACTCCCGCATACTCTTCGGCGACCCTGATAAGGAGATAAAGAGGGCGCTCGTCGGCATAGACATAGAGGTGGGTGAGATTGTGCTCGCGGACAGGCTCCGCGACAGAAACAGGGCAGTTGACCTCATAATAGCCCATCACCCCGAGGGCAGCGCAATGGCCAACCTCTATGAGGTCATGGACATGCAGTCCGGGATTCTTTTGAAATATGGCGTTCCCATCAATGTTGCCGAGAGCATAATGGACGAGCGCATCCGCGAGGTCGAAAGAAGGCTCATGCCAGCCAATCATACAAGGGCCGTAGACGCCGCGCGCCTTCTCGATATCCCGCTCATCTGCCTGCACACTCCGGCTGACAACGCTGTGACAGACTACCTCCAGAGGCTATTCGACGAATCGAAGCCGCGCCTGGTATCTGACGTTGTAAAGATATTGAAGGACATACCCGAGTACGTCTCTTCGATGGGCGAGGTATTCATGCACCCAAAGGCGGTTGTCGGGTCTGAGAAGAGGAGCGCGGGCAAGGTCTTCGTTGACATGACCGGCGGCACAGGCGGGTCAAAGCTCGCATTCGAGAGGTTAGCTATCTCCGGCGTTGGCACGATAGTGGGCATGCACATAAGCGAGGAGCACAGGAAAGAGGCCTCGAAACATCACATAAACGTCGTCATAGCCGGGCACATAGCGAGCGACAGCCTCGGGATCAACCTTATCCTTGATCATATCCTCGACGGCGTGGAAGTCATAGAGACTTCGGGATTCAGGCGCGTGGCAAGGAGCTGACACAGGCATGAAATAAGGCCCATCAGCTTTGTTGCCATCCTCGCTCGTCGATTTAATCGGGGGCCTCGCATCTGGACCTCATTTGAAGCCTGAAATGCTGTTGAGCTGAGTGCAGCTAAAAACAGTAACCTGAAGAAAGTTTTTGCCGTGGATGATACCACCCTTCTGACCCTCGAATTCCCCTCAGTCCTTTCGGAGCTTGCCTCCTTTTCAATGACGCCGGTTGGCATGGAAAAGATCGGCGCGCTAAGGCCCGGCGCAGATATCCATTCACTGAACGAGGCATTTGCAGAGTATCGCGAGCTCTCTGAACACGTAAAGGTTTCAGGGACCCTGCCTTTGGGCGGAGTCAACGACATCCGGCCAGTCCTCTCAAGAATAGAGGTCGAGGGCGCATACCTCCTGCCAGCGGACCTGCTTCTTATCCTCTCCAACATAACGGCTTCCTCACTGGTTAAGTCCATAGCGACCCAGTCGTTCGGCCGCTCATACCCGAGGATATACGCCCGCGTGGAGCGCGTATCGGAGCAGGAAGACCTGCGCCGCGCCCTCAACGCCATAGTAGACGAGAAGGGCGAGATAAAGGACACTGCCTCTACCGAGCTATTCAGGATCAGGAGAGAGATACGCGCCAACAAGGAGAGGGCGAGGAAGATACTCGAGTCAATAACGACTGACAAGGCTACGAAGGAGTATCTGCAGGAGGACATAATAAGCATACGGGACGACAGGTACGTGCTCGCCATAAAGGCGGGCATGCATACGTCCTTTGAGGGAGTCGTCCACGGCAGGTCAGGGAGCGGCTCAACCTTCTTCATCGAGCCGATGGAGCTCGTGCAGATGAACAACAGGGTTGCCATCTTGAAGAAAGAGGAGAAGGCAGAGGAGATAGAGATATTGAAGGAGGCCACCCGCAAGGTGTCCCTTCAGAGGGACCTCCTGCTCGTTGACCTCGAAGAGCTCTCGGAGCTCGACCTCATACAGTCAAAGGCGCTCTTCGCCCGGGAGACGGCCGCGGTAGTGCCATATATCAGTGAAGACGGCGAGGTAAGTCTCATATCAGCCAGGCACCCCATCCTCGTCTTCAAGGAGAAGAGGGGCGAGGGCAGGGTAATACCCATTGACCTCAGGCTGCCAGGGGACAAGGAGGCGCTCGTCATCTCAGGTGCCAATACCGGCGGAAAGACCGTCGCGCTGAAGACCCTTGGCCTCCTTACCATGATGGCGCTCTCAGCCATACCTGTTCCGGCAGAGGAGGGTAGCTCTGTCGTGGCCTTCAGGGAGATACTCGCTGACATAGGAGACAGGCAGGACATAGTTGCCTCCCTCTCCACCTTTTCAGCCCACGTCAAGAGGATGAAAGAGTTCCTTGAGGCGGCCTCCCCCGGCATGCTCGTGCTCATCGACGAGGCTGGCGCAGGCACTGACCCGTCTGAGGGCGGGGCCTTTGCCCTGGCGGCCATTGAGACCCTGAGGGCGGCAGGCGCCAGGACCATAGTCACCACTCACCTCAATCTCTTGAAGGCCTTTGCCCAGGCAGACCCGCATTACTTGAATGCCTCGGTCGAGTTCGACGAGAGGACCTTGAAGCCCCTCTATGTGCTCAGGTACGGGGTGCCAGGGCCGTCTCTCGGCCTCTCAATAGCGCAGAGCCTGGGGATCCCTGAAGATGTCATAACAAGGGCGCGCGGCTACATAAAGGAGAAGGAGGGGGCCTTTATCGAGTCCATAAGGATACTCGAAGAGGAGAAGGAGGAGGTCAGCGCCCTCAGGGAGAAGTTAAGGCTCCTTGAATCGAGGAAGAGCGAGACCCTCAACAAGCTCCGGCAGAACAGGGCCGAGATAATGGAGAGGGCGAGAAAGAAGATAGACTCACTTGTTGGCGATGCTGACAAAGAGATACGCGAAACCATAGAGAAGTTCAGGGCAGAGGGCAAGGCAGCTGCCGGCAAAAGGGCCTTTGCACAGGTCGAGAAGACCAGGGCAGGCATGAAGGCCAGGTTCGGCCACAAGGAGAAGGAATATACACCGGCACCGGGAG
This sequence comes from uncultured Thermodesulfobacteriota bacterium, assembly GCA_964508625.1. Classification (GTDB taxonomy): domain Bacteria; phylum Desulfobacterota; class GWC2-55-46; order GWC2-55-46; family GWC2-55-46; genus UBA5799. Next base: position 3,158 of record CAZDUP010000030.1, on the reverse strand, counting down.
ACAGGGTCACCATAGCCGGGTCGAGCTCAAAAGGTGAGGTAATAACCGTAGACAAAGAGGGGAAAAAGGCTGAAGTAAGGTTTGGAAACCTCAAGGTCTGGGCCCCGTGGGACAAGCTCAAGAAAAGGGGCGGAGAGAGCGGAAGGGGCGCTCAAGGAATGAGCGTGAATGCCGATATGGAAATAGCTACAACGCTCAATATAATAGGCCTGAGGGTGGATGAGGCCATGCCCCTGGTGACGCGGTTCATCGACAACGCCCATTCGAGCGGGCTCGGGAGCGTCGAGATAATCCACGGGGTCGGCACCGGCGCCCTCTCCAAGGCTGTAGAGGAGTTACTCCGCGGGAACCCGGCTGTAGCCAGGTTCCAACAGGGCGGCAGCGGCGGCGTAACCATAATCGACCTCAAATAGGGTATAATCAGCAAAGGTAAACCAGAGTTGACCATACCGAAGGACAAGATAGAAGAGGTAAGGGAGAGGGCCAGCATCGTGCAGGTCATCTCCGAGTACCTGCCGCTTACAAAGCGCGGGCACAACCACGTGGGCCTGTGCCCCTTTCACTCCGAGAAGACACCCTCCTTTACCGTAAGCGAGGAGAAGAAGATATTCTATTGTTTCGGGTGCAACGCGACAGGAAACGTGATCACCTTTATAATGAAGAAGGAAGGGATGGAGTTCCCCGAGGCTGTAAGGAGCCTTGCCAAATGGTACGGGATAACCATCAACGAGTTCAAAAAAGAGGTCCCTGACGAGAGGGAGACAATCTACGCCGCGTTAAAGGCGGCGGCCGAGTACTTCATGCTCGAGCTCCGCACGCCTGGCGGCGCGCCTGCGAGGGAGTACCTCAAGGCCAGGGGCATGACAGGGGAGCTCGCAAAGCAGTTCAGCGTAGGATTTGCCCCGAACAAGTGGGAAGGGCTTCTGACCCATCTGAAGAAAAGGGGCATAGGCATTGAGGCCGCGAGCAGGGCCGGGCTCCTGGTCAAAAGAGACAACTCGCCCGGATACTATGACAGGTTCAGGGGCAGGGTCATATTCCCCATAACAGACATGAGGGGCAGGATAACGGGCTTCGGCGGAAGGACAATGGACGACAAGGTCCAGCCAAAGTATCTGAACTCGCCGGAATCGCCGGTCTTTAAAAAAGGCGAAACGCTCTACGGATTATCGCAGGCAAAGGAGCAGATACAGAAGGAGGGCTCCGTAATAGTCGTCGAGGGCTACTTTGACCTCGTTGCCCTCCATAAGCACGGCTTCAGGAACAGCGTTGCGACAATGGGCACTGCCCTTACGCCAGAGCACATAAAATTACTCAAGGGGTACGCCAGCACCATCTACGCGCTATTCGATTCTGACGAGGCGGGAAAGAGCGCGGCCATACGCGGGCTCAATCTATTCCTCAACGAGGACGTGTCGTGCAGGGCCGTGCTCCTGGACAAGGGCAAGGACCCGGATGAATTCCTGAAGCTCGCCGGGCCGGAGGCCTTGATGGAGGCCATTGCCGATGCGCCCACATTGATGGAGTTCTACCTGCGGAACCTCCGCGACAAGCTCAACATATCCGCGCCGGAGGGAAAGAAAAAGTACTTTGGCGACGCGCTCTCGTATCTTTCGCGCATAAAAGACATAGCTGAGAGGGGCCATTACGTATCAATTGTCGCCTCGACGCTCGGCATAGGGGTAGAGGCCGTATACGACGCATTGAAGAGGCCCGGCTCCGAAAAGGGCCTCAAGGTCAATGTCGCCAGGGAGCCTGTATCATCAAGGCCTGAGGCCATGCTGTTGAAGGTGCTCATAAGGCACCCGGAGATATACACGCCGGACGTTGAAACTGCAGTGGAGGCATTCTCTGACGCGGCGCTCAAGAAGGCGGGCAGGGCCGTATGCGGACTGCTGAAGCAAGGCAAGGCCATACAGGCCGCTGAGCTCCTGGACAACACCGATGACGCAGAGTCGAGAAAGCGGCTTGCAACGCTTCTTTTCCGCGACGATGACGGGTATGTTGAAGAGCCCGAGAGGATGTTAAAGGACAGCATCAGGAGCGTGCTCAACAGGGGAAGGGTGAAGCCCTCTACCCAGGAGTTCACGCGCGAGAGCATAAAGCTCCTCGAGGAGATGGGCAAGTCGGAAGTCGCCCTCGAGATAAAAAAGAGGCTTGAGATTGGACCACAGGGAAAAAGGCACTGAGGATATGAGGGATACCGAAGAGCTCAAGCCCATATTCGGGGGAGATGAGCCTGAGGACCTCGATATGGACGGCGAAGAGGGCCCTGCCGCGCACGAAGGGGACTCGGGTGACGATGACGCTGAGGCTCAAGCCTATGGCGTCCAGGCCGAGGGCCCTGCCGCGACCGCTGACCCGGTAAGGACCTATCTCAAGGAGATGGGCACGGTATATCTGCTCTCGAAAGACGAAGAGATAGAGCTGGCCAAGGAGATAGAGCGGGGCAGGCATGAGATAACCAGGGAGATATTAAAGAGCGCCTTTACAGTCCATGAGCTCGAGAGGCTCCAGGAGAGGCTCGCCCAGAAGCACGGGGCCGAGGACCTGCTCGAATATGACGATGACGAGGGCATCATCTCCGAGGATGAGGAGGACAGGAGAAAGACGCTCGCCAACATAGAGCTCGCGCTCGAGGCCCTTGCAAAGTCAAAGAGGGCCAATGCCAATGAGAAGGCCCAGGAGAGGCTGGTCGCTCTCCTCCTAGAGATAGAGCAGAAGGCGGACATATACGAGAGGATAATCGAGGACATCAAGGAGGCCTCCGAGGGGATCGGCGAGATAGAGAGGAAAAGGGCGGCCATAGAGGCCTCTGGCAAGGACGCAGGGGAACTCCTGAGGGAGATGGCATCTTCCAGCGAGGCGATAGAGAAAAAGGCAGGGCTCAAGGCATCCGGACTCTCCGCGCTCTCAGCCCGCCTCGACGAGATCATCTCCCGGATAGATTTCGCCAAGGAGCGCCTCATAAGGGCCAACCTCAGGCTCGTCGTGAGCATCGCGAGAAGGTATATGAACAGGGGTCTCCAGTTCCTCGACCTCATACAGGAGGGCAACATCGGCCTCATGAGGGCCGTTGAGAAGTTCGAGTACAGGAGGGGGTACAAGTTCTCCACATATGCGACGTGGTGGATAAGGCAGGCAATATCGAGATCTAT
>CAZDUP010000029.1:11818-13913 GCA_964508625.1 uncultured Thermodesulfobacteriota bacterium | reverse complement strand
ATTGTGCCTGTCGAGCGGTCAACGGCGTTGTCGATGAAGGTTAGAGAGCCTTCGTACGGCGTCTCTTCTCCAGCGGAGTGGACCAGGACCCTGGGCTTTGCACTGTCCATGTATCTCTTTATCTCGGGCAGGCCCTGCTCAGGCACTGTGAATGAGACGTTTATGGGGTCTATCTGGTATATCGCCACAAGCGCGTCATCATCTGCCCTTACGATGTTGCCGGTGTCAAACGGGGCGCTGCCGGTCTTCCCGCTTATGGGGGCCTTTATGCGGCAGTATCCGAGGACCAACCGCGCCTCCTCTACGGCTGCAGCGTCGGCATCGACTGTAGCCTTCAAGGCCTCGGCTGTTGTGCGGAACTGGTCGTACTGGGCCTTTGCCACATATCCCTTGTCAACAAGGTCCTTGTAGCGGGCCGCGTCAACGAGGGCGTTCTCGTAGAGCGCCCTGTCCTTCGCAAGCTGGGCCTCTGCGCGTTTAAGGATGACCTCAAAGGGCCTCGGGTCTATTGTAAAGAGGAGGTCACCCCTGTTGACGTACTGGCCCTCGTTGAAATGGACCTCGAGGATATGCCCGTCAACGCGCGAGCGCACCTCGACAGAGGAGAGCGCCTCCATCTCGCCTATGGCGAGCACCTCAATTGGGACGTCCTTTTGGGCCGCGGCTGTTGTCTCGACAGGGGCCTTTCTCTCCCCGTTCTGCTGCTTTTGCTCCGAGCATGACCATGACGCGAGCGGCAGCGCCGCAAGGCAGAGGTATATGACCGTATTTTTAAGAAATGCGCTCCTGTTTCCAGCTCTTCCCACCTTTACCGCTCCCCCACGGCCCGCTCAAGTCCAGCGACAGCCGTCTTGTAATCAGTAAGCGCCTGCACGAGCGCTGTCTTCGCGTTTATGTATGAAAGCGTGGCGTCAGTCACCTCTATGGGGCTGCCCACGCCCGTTGAGTACCTGCCGTTGGCTATATCGAGGTTCTCTTTGGCCTGCCTGAGCGCAAGCTCGGCCGCAGGTATCCTCTCCTGAGACTCCTGCAGATTATAATATGCCTGCTGGACCTCGAGCAGGACAGCCTGCCTTATCGTGTCCTCATTGCTGCGGCTTACCTCGAGGCTGGACTTTGATTCACTTACCTGGTTCCTCGTAAAAAAGCCGCTGAAGACGGGCCATGTGAGCGTGACGCCAGCTGTCCAGCCGTCATCAAAGGGGTAGCCTTCGCCTGCCCAGGTGTAATCCGCAATGCCGGTTATGAAAGGGTAATTGCCGCTCTCGGCAAGCCTTACGGCCTCGCCGGAAGAGCGCGTGCGCGCCTGTGCCGCCCTGATGTCCTGCCTTGATTGCAGCGCCTTCGCGATTGCGTCGTCGAGGGTCATCTCTACCCGAGTCAGGTCGAGGTCGTCCTTTATATCGAAGGCTGGCGCCTCAGGCACGCCCATCTCGTTTCTGAGCCTCGCATCGAGGAGCCTTATATTGTTCTCTGCCCTTATGAGGTTGAGCCTTGCGTTGCTCAAGTCCACCTCTGCGCTGGTCACGTCGAAGCGCGGCCTCAGGCCTGCCTCGAAAAAGCCCTGTGCCTGCTCGAGCTGCCTTTCGAACTGCCTGACGGTCTCACCCGCGACCTCCCTGTTCCTCCCGGCCTGCAGCAGGGCGTAGTAGGCCTGCTTGACATTGAAGACGGTCGCGGAGATCGTGTCCCCGAGCTCTTCGCTGAAGGACTCAGAGGTATGCTCCTCGGCATTGACGAGAGCGGACCTCCTGCCGAAGTCGTATATATTCTGGGAAATGGTGAGGCTGTTCGTGAAGTAATCGCCGCTCCTTATGGCGGCTGATACTGCCTGGCTCCTGCTGTAGCCTGCCGTAAGGTTGACTTGCGGGTAATAGTTTGACCTCGCCTGCCCGATCCTGCTCTGGCTCGCGGCAGCCTGGCCCTTTGCGGCCCTTATGCTGGGCTGCATCCTCAAGGCAATCTCAACGCACCTCTCAAGATCGAGGACCTCTCCGGCCCTGATATCCGCGTTGTCCGGCGGCCCGGCCCATGACCTGTCAACGGGCAATGCAAGGAAAGACAGCAATATGAAAAGTATGCGGATAGGCATCAC
>CAZDUP010000029.1:11229-11808 GCA_964508625.1 uncultured Thermodesulfobacteriota bacterium | reverse complement strand
CTTTAATAACGGCCAGCAACTGGAAATTGTTCCGGACGACAGAGGGGTATTATATCGAATTTTCGATGGGAGCGCAGGAAAATGACAGCTTTCTTGGCGGGAGAAGGCCTGCAATATTCAGACTTTCATGTCGAGCATCGGCACCCCTACGCGCTGCCTCCGGTTCTCGCCCTTCCATAGCTCTGTCTTTCTTTTCGGCACGTCGCCCCTGTCGCCCTCGTGCTGGCGCTGGAGCTTTACCGGAAGGCTCGATACGTGCTGGACCGTGTGCTTGCCGAACATCCCTGAGAGGAGGTCTATGGCGCTGTAGAGGCGGGAGAGCTTCTCTACCTTTGCGGGGTTGTCGAAGAGCGTAAGCTGCACGTTATTCTCAGGGACAAGGCCCGCGAGCACGACCCCTGTGGCCCTGTAGAGGGTATCCGGCCTGTATATTTCTTTGAAACCCTCGCGGCTTATGCTCAGAAGCTCAAGCGGGTAGGATGTCGGGCGCGTGAGCTTGAGCTCAACCCCGTGGTGCCTGAAGTCCTGCGTCTTCAGATAGAGTATGAGGACCCCGGCAGAGAGCCTGTGTCGCCGTGC
>CAZDUP010000029.1:1790-11219 GCA_964508625.1 uncultured Thermodesulfobacteriota bacterium | reverse complement strand
CTTTATGCAGGCGTTCTCGATGTTCCTTGAGAGCTGGCCGAAGATGAAGGTCTCGTCTGTCGATGGAGGCGTGAAGGTCTTTGTCTTGCTTATGGATTTATACGCGGCACGCTCTGCCGTGGTGACCGGATAGACGCTCCTGCCGTTCAGCTCGTCCCAGACCTCGTGATATGGCTTTGAAAGGTATTTGTTGATGAAGGCCTCGTCTCTTCTGGCGAAGTCCAGCGCGGTCCTCACGCCGTATTTCTTCAGAAGCTCGGTCGTATTGGGCCCTATGCCCCAGACCTTGCCCGCAGGGAGCGCCGCGAGATAGGTATGTATGTCGCGCCCCGGTATCATGGTGAGGCCGTGGGGCTTCCTGTGTTTTGACGCGACCTTTGCAAGGACCTTCGTGAGGCTCACCCCCACAGAGACAGTGAAGCCGAGCTCTTTTATGACCGTCTCCTGTATCCTGAAGGCGATATCCCTGTACGATGAATGATAGAGCCTGCGCAGGCCCGTGAGGTCAACGAATGCCTCGTCTATGGAATACTCCTCTACAGCAGGCGAAAACCTCCTCAGAATCTCGAACATGCGGACTGAAAAGAGGCTGTAGGTCTCGTAGTCGGACGGGAGCATGATGACCTCAGGGCAGACCTTCCTTGCCTCAAAGAGGCGCATGCCGCGCTCGATGCCCCGTGCCTTTGCTTCGTAGCTCGCGGCAGCGACTATGCCGCGCTCTTTGCCCGTGATGACCGGCTTGCCCTTGAGCTCAGGGTGTATTGCCTGCTCGCATGAGGCAAAGAAGGCGTCAGCGTCGAGGTGCATTATGGCCCTCGGCCATGAATGTATTGTTATGGGGTTTTCCTGGTTCATTTGTATTTTCTTATGACAGACGTTACCACGCCCGCTACCTTCAATTCGGCCTTGGGCTTTATTGGCTTGTACTTCGGGTTGGCGGCGATGAGCGTGACGTTCGCGCCCTTTTTCGAGAAGTACTTCATGGTCCAGGTGCCGTCAACCTCTGCTATTACGATGTCCCCGTTATGAGGCGTGGTGCCGCGCTCGACAATGACCATGTCGCCAGGGAGTATGCCCGCGTCCTTCATCGAGTCGCCGGAGACCTTGAGGAGAAATGTCGCCTCGCGGTTTTTTATGAGGAAATCATCCAGCGAGAGCGTATCAGTGAGCTCTTCCTCTGCAGGGGAGGGGAACCCGGCCTCTACAGTGCCGAGGACCTTTACTGGAAAGGCTATGGAGAGCGGGATGAGCCTGCCGCGGCTGTCGCGCCTCAATGCCTTTATATCCTCGAGCCTTCCTACGAGCTTTGAGACCGCGTTCTTGGATTTCAAGCCCACCATCCTGCCGACTTCAGAGAAGCTCGGCATGCGCCCCTCCTGCCTGTAAAAGCCGGATATGGCCTCCATTCTCGCCTTTAACCGCTCTTTGTGAACGCTCCTGTCCATGAAGAGATTATAGGTGAACATGCGTTCACTGTAAAGGGAAATCCGGACAGGCCATGATTTACAGGGGTTTTCTCATCTATTGCTTGTCTTTTTGCCGCTCTCAAGGCTAATATGATGGACTATGGCGCTGTTGACTCTTAAGAAAATAATGCTGGGCTTCGGGAGCCCGATGCTCCTCGATGGCGTAGATCTCCAGATAGAAAAAGGCGAGCGCGTCTGCCTTGTCGGAAGAAACGGGGCAGGCAAATCGACCCTCATGAAGATAATAAGCGGGGAGTTGAAGCCGGACAAAGGCGAGATAACCGGCCTGCCGGGCCTCAAGGCAACGATGCTCTCGCAGGAGGTCCCCGCCGATATCAAGGGCAGCGTATTCGACTGCATAACCGGCGGCCTCGGCGATATACACGGGCTTCTCTCAAGGTATCATGCGGCTGTCAAGGCCCTTGAGCTCGGCGGAGAAAGGGCAATAGCAGAGCTTGAGAGCGTGCACCACGAGCTCGAGGCAAAGGGCGGCTGGCACGCCAACCAGCGGGTCGAGACGGTCATATCAAAGCTCGGGTTACCGGCTGACGCCGGCTTCCAGGAATTGTCCGGCGGGTATAAAAGACGGGTGCTCCTCGGCAGGGCGCTCGTGGCAGAGCCTGACCTGCTGCTCCTTGACGAGCCGACGAACCACCTCGACATCGAGTCGATAAACTGGCTCGAGGATTTTCTCCTTGGCTACAGGGGGACGCTGTTATTCGTCACGCACGACAGGATGCTCATGAAGAGGCTCGCAACACGGATGGTCGAGCTCGACAGGGGCAGGCTAATGAACTGGCAGTGCGGGTATAATGATTACCTCGAAAGGAAGGACGCGCTCATGCACGCTGAGGCGCGGGGCAACGCGCTCTTTGACAAGAAGCTATCAGAGGAAGAGGCGTGGGTAAGGCAGGGCATCAAGGCAAGGAGGACGAGGAACGAAGGGCGTGTGCGTGCGCTCATACAGATGAGAAGAGAGCGGAGCGAGAGGAGGGATCTTGCCGGGGATGTAAAGCTAAGGGCCGAGGAGGCGGAGCTTTCAGGCAAGCTCGTCATAGAGGCAAAGGGCCTGGGGTTCTCGTACAAGGAGGGCGGCCCGGTCATAAAGTCATTCTCAACGCTTATAATAAGGGGCGACAAGGTCGGCATCATAGGGCCGAACGGCTCCGGCAAGACGACACTTTTAAAGCTCCTTCTGGGCCAGCTCGAGCCTACAGCAGGCACAGTGCGCCTCGGCACGCGCCTCGAGATAGCCTACTTTGACCAGCACAGGTCTATTCTCGATGAAGAGAAATCAGTGCAGGAGAACATCGGCGAGGGCAACAGCCAGATAACAATAGACGGCAGGCCGCGCCACGTCATAGGCTATCTCCAGGATTTTCTCTTTTCTCCGGACAGGGCGCGTACTCCTGTGAAGGCGCTCTCGGGCGGCGAGAGGAACAGGCTTGTCCTCGCCAAGCTCTTCTCAAGGCCCTCGAACATGCTCGTAATGGACGAGCCGACAAACGACCTCGACAGCGAAACGCTCGACCTCCTCGAAGAGCTGCTGGCCGATTATTCAGGCACGGTCCTTCTCGTCAGCCATGACAGGGCGTTTTTGAACAACGTCGTTACGAGCACCATAGTATTTGAGAAGAACGGGCTCAACGAGTACGTGGGCGGCTACGACGACTGGCTCTCCCAGAGGCCGAAAGAGGCAGAGGCAAAGGCCGAGAAGGCTTCGAGGCAGGAGCGGCCCAAAAAGGAAAGGGCAGCCAGGCTCGGCTTCAAGGAGGAGAGGGAATTAAAGGAGCTGCCGGAGAAGATAGAGGCGCTTGAGGCAGAGCAGCAGGAGATATATGCGAAGATGTCTGACCCTGATTTTTACAAAAAGGCCGATAAGAGCGCGGCAGAGGCAAAGGCGCGGGTGGAGGAGATAGAGGAAAGACTTAAGACAATGTATTTGAGGTGGGAGGAATTGGAATCGATAGGGCAGGGCTGAGTTTTCTTTGTAGTTCTGAGCGGTTCAATTTTGAAAATTGAACCCGGAAGTTTTCAGGATGTCTTACGAATAATTCGGGTTCAGGTTGCAAACCTGAACCCGCGTAAGCTTTTTCTGTGGAGGGCCTTTTGCGCCCTGCCGGGCTTTTTTTGGGCATAAGGCTACAGTCGCCGTCCGCCCCCTTCCTCCTCGCTCGCCCTTATGTCGCGAAACCTGGGTTTCGCTCCTGCTTCCTCGGCTCGCTCGCCCTTCCCCCAGCCTTAGGCTCCTTCCGCCTTATGCCAGGTTTTTTTAAATACGAAACTGCAAAAAATCCCTCCATTCATTGAAATCAAGCAGAATCCGCATCTGCCGTATGTTATCATCCCCTGCTCGAAATCCTGAAAAGGCGTTCCATGTACTTAAAGACCCTCAACCCCCTTCAGCTAAAGGCAACCACATTCGATAAAGGCCCGCTCCTCATCCTGGCGGGCGCGGGGTCAGGCAAGACAAAGGTACTGACATCGCGCATGGCCCACCTCGTCCTCAAGAGGAAGGTCCCGGCAGAGAACATACTCGCGGTCACCTTCACCAACAAGGCGGCGCAGGAGATAAAGGAGAGGGTCGAGAAGCTCATCGGCGAGAGGGCGGAGGCCATCTGGGCAGGCACCTTCCATACCATTGGCCTGCGCATCATGCGGGAGGAGGCAAAGGCCCTCGGCCTTAAGCCCAACTTCACCATATACGACGACGAGGAGCAGCTGCTCCTCGTCAATTACGTCATGTCCGAATTGGGGATCGGCGGGAAGGACCTCCCGGCCAAGAGCGTCGTCTGGGAGATAAACCTTGCGAAGAATAGCTGCCTTTCTCCGGATGAATACGGCCGCTACGGCGAATCAGATATGCGGGACGTCATCATCCCGGTCTACAGGGCATATCAGAAGAAGCTCACTGCCATGAACGCAGTTGACTTCGGCGACCTCATCTGCAAGCCGATACAGCTCCTGAAATCAAACCCCGAGATATTAAAAAAATATCAAGACAGGTTCAGCCATATACTCGTTGACGAATACCAGGACACCAACAAGGCGCAGTACATACTCACGAGGATGCTTGCCTGCGGGCAGATGAACCTCTGCGCAGTGGGCGACCCTGACCAGTCGATCTACGGCTGGAGGGGCGCTTCCATCGAGAACATATTGAAGTTCCAGGAGGACTATCCGCAGGCCCAGATAATAAAGCTCGAGCAGAACTACCGCTCGACCAGGAGCATATTGGGCGCAGCCAATTCCGTCATCATGAACAACGAGGACAGGATAGAGAAGAACCTGTGGACAGAAAATAGCGTTGGAGAGCTGGTATCATTCGAGGAATGCCTCAACGAATACGAAGAGGCCCGTTTCGCCGTAAGGCAGATAACAAAGATGCTCTCGTCGGATGCGTCCATGAAATACAGGGACTTCACCATCCTCTACAGGACCAATACGCAGTCAAGGCCCTTTGAGGAGCTATTCTTCGAGGAGGGGATACCGTATACGATCGTCGGCGGCTACAGGTTCTTTGACAGGCGTGAGATAAAGGACACCATAGCCTATCTGAAGGCCATCATAAACCCCGAGGACTCGCTGAATTTTCTCCGCATAGTAAACGTCCCTCCGAGGGGCATTGGCAAGGCGACCCTTGAGAAGGTCCACAAGATGAGCGCCGCGCATGACTTGAGCCTCTACGAGGCATTTGTCAAAGGGAGAAAGGAAGGCGCATTCGCCGACAGCGTAAACGACTTCATCGGCACCTTCGAGATACTCCGCCACGAGATGGCCGGCATGCCTCTGCACGAGTTCGCCTCAAGGGTCCTGGACCTCACGGGCTACATGGACTTCTGGGCGAGCAAGCGGACAGAGGAGGCTGAGGTGAGGGTAAAGAACCTCGACAGCCTCATTGCCGCCATAAAGAACTACGAGACAGGCCACCCAAAGGCCACTCTCGCGGATTATCTCAACCTCGTCGCCATCATGAGCGACGCTGACCAGTACGAGGACAAGCAGAACAGGGTGACGTTAATGACCATGCACTCGGCAAAGGGACTCGAGTTCCCGGTGGTATTCATCGCGGGCATGGAAGAGGGGCTTTTCCCCCACAAGAGGAGCGTTGACGAGGAGACTGTCGAGGAGGAAAGAAGGCTCTGCTACGTTGGCATGACAAGGGCTCGTAGGCTCCTATTCCTCCTTTCAGCCAAGAACCGCAGCACCGGCAAGGAGACATCCTTGCAGCTGCCGTCCCGGTTTATCGCCGAGATAGACCCTGCATTCATAAAGAAAAAGGAGCTGGTCCCGGCAGGGACGGCAAAGGACCACATAGAGAGCATAAGGAAAATGCTGAATCCGGCGGAGGGGTGAGGCCGACTGTTGACAACCCCAATAACTTCTGTTATCTTCTTCTCCGTTAAAGGGGAGTAGCTTATAACGGCGTCATCGTCAGTACGGCCATTAAGGCCCGGTGGCGCCGGTTGACCTCAGGTTAACAAGCGAGACCTTTACCGAGGCATTTATCTGCCTTGGTAAAGGTCTTTTTAATTTCAGGAAAATGAGGAGAGAGGATTCAATATGACTGCAGGGCTCCTGCCGTGGATACTTTTTACGATCTTCATAATCGCAATGCTCGCAATAGACCTCGGGGTATTCAACCGGAAGGCCCATGAGGTGAGCGTAAGGGAGGCCCTTGCGTGGAGCGGCGTATGGATAGGCCTCGCGCTCGCGTTCAACGCGGGGATCTGGTACTGGAAGGGGCAGGAGGTTGCAATACAGTTCTTCACCGGCTACGTCGTCGAGAAGTCCCTTAGCGTTGACAATATCTTCGTCTTTCTGCAGGTCTTCGCCTACTTCAGCGTCCCGGCCATCTACCAGCACAAGATCCTCTTCTGGGGCGTGCTCGGCGCCATCATAATGAGGGCCATTTTCATATTTGCGGGCGTGGCGCTCATCGCCAAGTTCCACTGGATAATCTACGTATTCGGCGCCTTCCTCGTCTTCACTGGCATAAAGATGGCTTCATCAAAGGGGAAGGAACTGCACCCTGAGAAGAACCCGCTAATAAGGCTCTTGAAGCGCTTTGTCCCGCTCTCGCACGATTACGAGGACGGAAAGTTCTTCGTAAGGAAGGACAACATGCTCCTAGCAACGCCCCTCATACTGGTGCTCATAGTGATAGAGACGACAGACGTCATCTTTGCCGTGGATTCCATACCGGCGATACTCGCGATAACGACAGACCCGTTCATCGTCTACAGCTCAAACCTCTTCGCCATCATGGGCCTGCGCGCGCTCTTCTTCGCAGTAGCCGGGGTGATAAAGCGCTTCTACTACGTGCACTACGGCCTCGCGGCCATACTCGCCTTTGTCGGCGTGAAGATGCTCCTGTCAGAGGTCTACAAGATGCCGTCCGCTGCCGCGCTGGCGGTCATAGCGGTAATACTCGCAGTATCTATGATAGCGTCGGCTCTCAGGCCGCCTGCCAAAGGGCAGGCCCATTGAACAGGAACCTTTCACCATCAAAAAGGAGGCTGCCATGAACTGTCCGGTATGCAATGTAGAGCTTAATCTTTCAGAGAGGCAGGGCATAGAGATAGACTATTGCCCCAAGTGCCGCGGAATATGGCTTGACCGGGGTGAGATAGACAAGATCATCGAGAGGTCGTCAAAAGAGGCAGCAGGAGCTGGCGGCCACACCGGAGACCGCCACAGGCACGAGTATTACGACCACAAGCATTACGAGCAGAAAAAGCACAGGAGAAAGTCATTTCTTGAGGATCTATTTGACTGAACGTCAGAAATGAAAGGGGCCGCCTTGCAGCGGCCCCTTTTTTATTCGACTATGGAGTAGGTCTTGCGGATGTGTACCTTGTCAAAGGCCTCGAAGTGCCACCACTCGCTCTGTATGCCGTGAAAGCCAGCGGCACGCATCACCCTGCGCAGCAGCCTCCGGTTTTCAATCTGCTCCTTCGTGAGCTGCCCTTCCTTCAAAAACTTCTGTTCGTAGCGGGGCTGGGCGAGCTCGCCGAAAAAATCGATTGGCGTGCCCATGTCGAGCCGCTTTCCGTCAATGCCCGTTATGGTTATGTCAACGGCACAGCCATAATTGTGCATGGAGCCTGCCCTCGGGTCAGCCACGTAACGCTGCATGGGGCTGCCCTCGAGCTCTTTCCACATCCTCCAGGATATGCGGCGTGGCCGCAGTGCGTCGCCGATAAGCAGGGTCAGCTCAGGCCGCATCTCCTTGAGATACCTGTTTGCCCTTGCGAGCTTCATGGCAGCGTCCCTGCGGAGATACGCCCTTTTGAATCCTCCGTATACGGCAGAGCCCATGAAGTTGTCTTCTGACGCGTACTTGAGCTCGACCATGATATCCGGGTCAAGCCCCTGCACGTCCACAAAGTCCAATTTGGCGAGCGCAGCCTCGTCTATAGTGAGTATCTCGGCGGCAGGCGAAGGCGCGGCGCTTTGTGCGCCGATGGTGTTGGGATGCAGGCACAATGCGGCCAGAACAACTGTTGAGATGAGCAAAACGGGTATGTTCAAGGAAATCTCCTGCCCATAAGTAAACCAGATTTCCTGATTAAAATCCAGGGTTTATCTCTCTTGTTCCGCAAGCCAGGCAAGGCCGGCATTGTAGATGACGTCATGGCTGCCTTCGTATACCTTGAGCACTGCCTTTCCTGAGCGCTTCTCAAAGAGGAGCGGCACATCGGCGTCAGCAAAGAGTTCGTCTGAATAATCGCCCTTTATACCCTCCGGGATAGCGTGCCCATCTGATACGGCCACGATATCGACATCCGAAAGTCGTCCGTTTTTTTCGGCGAGGTCGTTGAACGCGCGGAGCGAATGCGCCGGAGGGACGAAAGTATCCTTTGACCCAACGGCTATATAGACCGGGACCTTGCCCCTGGCAGCTTTAAGGTACGCGCTCGGGCTCCGCTTGCGGCATTCCAGTTCCTGCGGCGTGCCCTGCTTTGGCGTCCCACCGCATGAGGCAATGATGTCCTCTGAGTAGTGATGGTTCGCGCCGTCTGTGTGGCCGTACCAATCGACCAGGTCGTAGACCGCGCCCCATGAGACGACGCCAGCCCATTTGTCCGGGAATCTCCCTGCCATAACAAGCGCTGCCATTCCTCCGCCCGAGAAGCCCGCGAGGTAGACGCGCGAGTCATCGACATCCGCGTTCCTTTTCGCGTATTCGAGCGCGTCGAGTATATCGTTTATCGCCGCCTCTGACGCGGTCGCCTTCGGGTTGTTGAACTCCCCGCGGTAGTCGGGCTGGATAAAGACCCAGTCATTCTCTACAGCCCAGAGGCCGTACGGGATGCCGAAGGACTGCGTGTAGTCCTCGCTCCAGCTGTGGAGTACGATAAGGAGCGGCTTTTTTCCCCTTGAGCCCGAATCATAGAAGAGCGCCTTCTGGGCTGCATCGTCATGGGTTGACCTGATGCCTATGACCGATACCTGCGGCACTGCCTCTTTCCAGGCATCGAGGTCCGGCATCTTTTTGAGCGGCGAGCGGCTCAAAGCAGTCAGGGTCTTGAACTCCTCCTTTTCGATTATTTTAAGCGTATCAGCTGCATGGAGACTTGCAGCAGGCACCATCAGCAAAAAAAACATTGACGGCACCATATATCTCACGAAAGGTATTTTCCTTATGATGACCACGATAAAGAGCGAGGCGATAAATATGATGATGGCGAATAGAGGGATGCCGATAAACGGGTCTGTCATGCCAGGCGTGAGCTCAACTCCGAGCATGCCGCGTTTAGTAGCCGCGAGGACCATTGCGTGCACAAGATAGATGCCCGGCACGCACGCTGCCGTTACATGGACTGCCTTGCGGC
The DNA here is from genome assembly GCA_964508625.1 of uncultured Thermodesulfobacteriota bacterium. Classification (GTDB taxonomy): domain Bacteria; phylum Desulfobacterota; class GWC2-55-46; order GWC2-55-46; family GWC2-55-46; genus UBA5799. The sequence continues at coordinate 1,915 of CAZDUP010000029.1, read as the reverse complement.
AGGTTTCAGAGCACTTGAGGGCTCCGGCCTGCGCGCCCTTGGCGAGGAGAAAGACCGGGACAGACATCATAAGGACGTTTAAGCTCCAGTATTCATAGAAGATATCCCTGAACTACCCACTGCCT
>CAZDUP010000029.1:0-1780 GCA_964508625.1 uncultured Thermodesulfobacteriota bacterium | reverse complement strand
GAGCAGGAACAGCATGCAGAGCAGGGCCTTTGCGGCCCTGTTGGGCGCGGCCTCCCTCAACATCCAGCCGAGGATAAAGTAGCCCGTGAAATTGAATACCGTATTCCCGCTGCCGGGAGTAATGTATGTGGAAAAGCCGGACCACGATTCCATGAAGGCGAGCACAGGGACGAGCGCGAGCCAGAGGGCCATGTAATACCAGGCATGGTTGTCGAGTGAGTTTTTCAGGTACAGGGCCAGCATGGGCGTGAGGAGGTAGAGCCCGATGAGCAGGTACATGAACCAGAGGTGGTAATAGACAGGCCCCATGAAGAGCATGGGGAGAAAAGAGCTAATCGACAGCGTTTCGTTGTTGGCGTATATGCGCCAGAGAAAGTACAGGAAGCTCCAGACGATCAAAGGGACGAAGACCCGCATGAGCCTTCTTGTGAAGAAGCCCCGGAAGGCCTCTTCTTTGTACCTGTCGATTAGAAATGCGCCGCTAAGCATTACAAAGAGCGGGATGCACCATCTTGAGATGGAGTCGTAAAAATTGCCCGCCCACCAGCCGCGGATTCCGTTCGTGTCGTACTGGATCAGGTACGGGGCAGCCGTGTGTATGAGGATCACCGCATAGACCGCGGTTATCTTGAGAACGTCCGGCCACAGGAGACGCGCCCTGCCGATGCCCGTATTGTTGGCTGATATATCCACTAGTAGAGCTTAGCAGAGGAAGGTCGGGAGGGAGACAGAGGCGTACTTGCAGATTTTTTTACAACTGTCTGATATGCCCACTGCAGATTATTAATTACAGGATCCAGACCTGAAAAAGAGAATCTTTTTGAATTGAGTCCCCTGCAAAACAAAAGGGCCAGCATTGAGCTGGCCCGCAGGTCATTTCAGGGATGTCAGTGCGGCAGTGCTTGTCAGGGCTTGCGGGTTATCAATACCTCGAGATATTCGGCCTCAATGCCGAGCTTCGGATTTTCCATCAGGACCACCGTCGTAAAGAGGCCGCTTGCCCGGTGGATAAAATCACAGATGTCATAGCCCCAGTGCATTGTCACGGGGCAGCCGCCCTCGTGCACCGGACTGCCGTGGTATTCCGGCTCCCTTAGAAATTTTACAGCACCACTGGCATCAAGTTCAGCCCATAATTCGGATTGCCTGTTTTTGTTCAGTAGCGGTACGGTAAAGATATGGGCCCCGCCCCGTTTTAAAACACGGGCAATTTCCCTGAAGGCTGCTTCAGGGTGAAAGATGTGCTCCATTACATCCTGGGTTATTATGAGGTCGAAACTTTCATCGTCGAATGTGAGCTTTTCAAGGTTCTGATTCCCGCCCCCTGTAGGCACATTGCTGAGGTATTGCGATGAGCTGTAATTCCGGCAGCCCTGTTTCAATTTGACGCTTGCCCCTCGGGGAGACGGCGAGGATTCATGGATGGCCAGTTCCTTCCAGCCCGGATAATGCTTGTCGATTACTGTTATTAGCGCGCGTTCCCTGGGAATGCATCCGCATCGCGAGCAAAGATAGTGATCCCTTAACCAGGAATTTTTCGCGCGAAAATTAACCTGGTTTTCGCATACCGGGCAATAGCCGCCGTTCTCATAGACATATGTGTCCTGGTTTTTATTTCTCTTGAATAGGCCCAGCATTTGAATATCCTACGCGAACCTATTGGGAAAGTAAACAGGTGAATAGAAGACAGAGGGGGGATTGAGGCCATGTTATAGCGCGGTCGAGCCGCTATCTTGCCGCCGTTCTTTGCAGGGCCAGGGCGGCCTGGCAAAACTGGTCC
>CAZDUP010000028.1:5888-14048 GCA_964508625.1 uncultured Thermodesulfobacteriota bacterium | reverse complement strand
GGTTGCCAGGGACTCCTCCATTGCCGACGCGCTGAGAAAGGCCGTTGAGCAGGCAATAGGCGCCTTTGTCTCATCCGATACCATGGTCGAGAGCTTCGAGGTGCTCCGTGACAGCATCTATACGCGCACAGAGGGCTATGTCAAAAGCTACGCCATAACCGGCGAATCCCAGGCCGACGGCATTTACACCGTGAAGGTCAGGGCAGTAGTCGCTTCCGGCGAGGTCGAGGACGAGCTTGATGCGCTGGGGCTCATCCAGAGAAAGGCCGAGAGGCCAAGGGTCCTTTTCATGATGACGGAGCGGAGTGTCGGCAAGGACTCGCATTCATCCTGGCGGGCCGAGGCCGGTGAAGGGGCATATTCGCAGGCCGCTCTCGAGGAGTCCTTCCTGGCAAAGGGTTTCAGCGTCGTAGCCGCATCCAGGGAAGATGCGGACGGTTTTCCCTCTTATGGCTCTGAAGGCTTTACGGTCGACGTTGCCCGGGACAAGGCTAAAAAGGCGGGCGCAGCAATAGTCGTCCTGGGCAAGGCACTGGTGCGCGAGAGCCCGGCATCAGGCACTGCCGTGACGATCTATCTCGCTGACATCTCTGCCGAGGCGATCCGGGTGGACGACGGCAGCGTGCTTGCCTCGGCAATGGGCCAGGGCACTGCGAGAAACATATCGAGTTCAACAGGCAGCGCCGAGGCGCTCTCCAAGGCATCAAGGGACCTCTCGGACGGTCTTGTCAGGCAGATTACGGCTAAGTGGGCTGGAGTTGACCTCGTCATCGTTACCTTGAAGGGCGCGCCTTACGACAAGGTGGTCGAGTTCAAGAGGCTCTTGCGCTCCCGGATACGGGGCGTCGAGGCAGTCTATCAGCGTAGATTCGAAGGCTCTGACGCCTCGTTCGAGGTCGAGTCGAAATTGAATGCCGCAGCGATAGCTGACGAGATATCGAGGCAGGGCTACAAGGTCACAGGCGCAACAGGGAACACCATCGAGGTGGAGGCCGGCAACTGAGGTACGTCTCGCGATTCAGGTTTCTCTTAGTCTGCCTTGCGCTACTCTTTTTTACGGCAGCGTGCTCGGCCCACATACCGAAGTACCCGCCGAACCTCTCGACCCCTGTGTATTCTGTGGCGGTGCTGCCCTTCTACAACGCGACCAACGACGTGGACGGGCCAAGGGCGATAAGGGAGGAGTTTCAGAAGAGGATAGAGCACAGGCATTACAACGTGATGCCTCTGAAGGAAGTGGACGAGCTGCTCGTTAACCGGATGGGCATCACGCTCGGCTCTCAACTGGAGATGACAGACCCTGCCCAGCTCGGCGGGGTTCTCGGCGTTGACGGCGTGGTATACGGATACGTGCTTAACTTCGACGACATTACCACAGGCTTATATAACGCAAAAAAAGTGAGGGCCGGGTTCAAGCTCGTTGACACGCGGACTGGCCGCATCGTCTGGTCGAGCGGCCTCGGCGTGAAGCGTATCATAGCCGGAGGCAAGGCCGGAGTAGGGCTTTCGATCCTGAAAGAGGCCAAGGAAGACGGGCTCGATGCCTACAGCGCCATTAAGGGCCTCGACGAGATAGAGGGTATTGACGACTGGCAGGTCATATTCGCTGCCGCCACGGAAAAGGTCGAGAACGCGGCCATATTGTCATTGGGCGAGAAGCTCCTGACAAAGGCCCTTGGCGTTCATCTGAGGATAGAGATAGACAGCATGATGGACAGGGTCATGGCAAGGCTGCCGTCAGGCCCGGGCAGGCCTATCGGGCCGATGGCTCCGCCGGATGCGCCGGCAGCACCGTGACACGAAATGGATTCCAAAGGAGGGTAGGAGATGAGGATAAAGGCAAAGGCGGGCTTATTTGCAGTTTCGGCGCTGGTCATAGCCGGGCTTCTCTCGGGCTGCGGCATAAAGACAACCGGCGCGGTAAAGGACGACGTCACTCTCACTGACCAGACAAAGCAGCTCGAGGAGGCCGGGGCAAAGTACAGGGGCCCTGAATACAACGTCGCTATCCTCGAATTCGAGAACAAGACCCCTGCCAAGGTCATCGGAGTGGGCGAGGCTGCGACCGATATACTGCGCACCATAGTGAAGCAGACCGGCCTTGAGCCCATAGTCGTCACAAAGGGCGACCTCAAGGAGCAGGACAGGCTAATAGAGCTCCAGCAGACCGGAGTCGTAAAGAAGGGCCTCAAGGACGCAGCCGAGGGCTATGATTCGCTGGACTTCAGGATAACCGGCTCCGTCACATCCTACAGCGAGCATGAAGAGTCGATGGACACGCTCCTTACCCAGAGCAAGAAGCACATAGCCAGGGTGCAGGTCGATTATGCCCTCGTTGACATCGCCACCGGAAAGAGCCTCGTGGCAGAGTCCGGCATGGGCGAGTATTCGAAGAAGACAAGCGGAGTCCTCGGGCTCGGCGCAAAGTCAACGGCCGACCCAGGGATGCGCGACGGCGCGCTCAGGGATGCGCTCACAAAGGCCATGACAAAGATGGCCGAGAAGCTCAATAATATGCCCTTCCAGGGCAAGGTACTGCACGTTGACGGCACGCAAGTTACGGTCCGCGCAGGCACGAGGAGCAGGCTCGAGCCCGGCACAATATTGAAAGTCTATAGGCCCGGGGACGACCTCGTTGACCCGGACACAGGCAGGGTCATCGGCAAGAGGGAGAAGCTCATAGGAGAGCTCAAGATAACCGACCACCAGGGCGAGAGGATCTCCGAGTCTGTGGTCAGCACCGGGACCGGCTTCAAGGCCGGGGACGTCGTTAAGGTAAAAAAATAGGAGGCTCCCATGAGGAGGCTTACAGCTCTCGTTCTCCTTTTCGCCGCGCTCATTGTATACGGCTGCTCAAAGCCGCCAGTACGCTGCACCTCTCCTGAGGACAACCCGCGGCACCATTACCTTGCGGGCATGGAATTCCTGGACAGGGGCATGGTGGAGAGCGCGTCAGAGAAGTTCAACCGCGCAACGTGGTGCGACGAGAAATTCGCGCCGGCCCACGCCGGAGCCGCGATAGTCGCTGCCGCAAAGGGCGGTGATGCGCTCTATCAGTCCTACAAGGGGCCTGGCCGGGACGCGGAGATAGTAGCCGGGGAGCTGAAGAAGGCCAGGAAGCTCTCGAAGACGCCGGAAGAGACCTTTGCCTACAGGCTCGCGGCCATGCGCACGGCGACAATCATGAAGCACGAGGACTGGCTCGAGGACGTTCAGGAGCACCATAAGGACGCATTGAAGCTCAAGGTAGACGAGGGCAGCCTCGTCTTTTACCAGGGCAGGGAGGCGGCCGACTACTACATGGGCAATGCCTGGCTCGAGGCAAGGGAGTTCCAGATGGCGAGGGACTCTTTTCATACGGTCCTCAACTCGAAGAAGGACGGCAGGTGGCACGGCCCCTCTGACAAGGCATGGAAGAGGACCGACAAGATGGTCCGCGCAATATCGGGCATTACCCTCGGCGACGTGGGAAAGACAATAGCCCTTCGCGATACGGTCAGCAGGGCTGACATGGCCGCGCTCCTCATAGACGAGCTCAAGATGGACAAGCTCTTCATGGGCCGCATACCGACCAGGCCCAAAGAGGCGAAGTTCATACCCCATGACGTGCTCTCCAGCCCGTTCAAGGATGAGGTCTCGATGCTCATAGGCCTCGGCGTGCGCGGCATCGAGCCCACGTATGACGAGACGACAAGGGCTAACGTCTTCAGGCCCGATGACGCGGTAAAGAGAAAGGAGCTCGCGCTGGCCCTTGAGGACATAGTCATAAAACTCACGGGCAGCGACAGGATTGCCTCGGCCTTCCTCGGCCACGCGCAGTCGCCGTTCCCGGACGTGGCTACGACCTCTCCCTGGTACAACGCCATCATGAGCGTCACCACTCGAAACCTCATGGAGACAGAGCTCTCAGGCGAGTTCAGGCCTGATGACGCCGTCGACGGGGCAGAGGCGATAATGGCCATAAGGGTGTTGAGGCACCAGCTCAATGTATATTGAACGGCATGAAATAAGTCCATCTGCTGCGTTGGCTTCAGAAGCGAGTCGCTGCGACGTACAAGAAGAGTACGACTCGCTACTCGCTTCCACGATTTAACCAGGGCCTTGCATATGGAGCTTATTTGAGAAGCCTCAAAATCTGTTTTTTAAGCAGGTAATTCAATGCAAAATTTATTTCTGATATTCTTTTTTACGCTGGCCTTTGCCGCATCATCAATCGCGGCGGCCATAGATCTGCCCATTGAGACCGCTGACGCAAAAGAAGCCTTCATGAAGGGCGCTGTTACCGTAAAGGGCGAGGGCAAGGCCCCTGAGAAGCCCATGTCAGAGGCACAGAAGCGCATGCTCGCCATGAGGGCGGCAAAGGCCTCGGCCCTTCGCGAGATTGCGGAGGTATTGAACGGGGTCTCGGTCATGGGAGATACGACCGTTGAGAACGCGGCCGCATTATCAGACTCGGTCAGCACCTCTGTCCAGGGCCTTGTAAAGGGTGCGCGGGTCGTAAAGGAGATATATGACCCTATCGAGGCCTCGGCAGCCGTCTACCTCTCAGTGCCTCTATCCGGTGTAGCCGGAGCGCTCATCCCGTACCTCTCGATAGACGGCGCAACCGGCTTCCAGCCGCTCTCAACAGCGCCGGGTGCAAGCCATGACGGTCTCATCATAGACCTCAGGGGCACAGGCTTCAAGCCAGCTCTACTTAACCGCATAGTCACCCAGGGCAACGAGGTATTATACGACCCGTCAAAGGCTCCAGTAGAGGCCCTGTCCCAGTACGGGCCTGCCGAGTACACGGACAGCATAGAGAAGGCTTACGCGATGCTCCTGAAGAGGGGCTCTGCAAACCCGCTGGTTGTCAAGGCTGTCGCTGCAGAGAGGGCCACTGACGCCGTTCTCGGCCCTGAGGAGGCCACGGCCGTATTTTCGTCAAACCAGTCCGGCAGGTTCTTTGAGAGCGCGAAGGTCGTATTCGTCCTCAATTAGCTGAGGCCTTTATGGCGGCTGAAAAAGCCCCATCTGCTGTGTTATCATCGTCGCTCGTCACTGCGGCGTACGGAAAAGTACGCCTCATTCCTCGCTCCTCGATGCCTTGCATCTGGAGCTTTTTGAGCAGCCTTAACAAAAGAGGAATTTTCTGCAACTGCTAAATTTCACCTGAGGAGGTATTGAGTGAGAAAGCTGTCCCTTCTTCTGGCAGTAGTGTTCGTGCTGGCTTTTGGTCAAAAGGCTTACGCGGTAGTGGATGTGGAAGCGAGGTACTGGTTCACGGAATTCGATGACACGGTAAGGGTGACTGACGGAGGGCTTCCAGGAACGGATATCGACCTCGTGGACGACCTCGGTGTCGGAGACGAGAACTTCGTAGAGGGCAGGATAACGCTCGAACTCGGCAGCCACAGGTTGAGATACGGCTACATGCCCCTCAAATGGGAGGGGAGCAAGAACCTTACAAAGACGATTAACTTCAACGGTACGACCTACTCGGCCTCGACTGACGTGGAATCAGAGCTCCAGATGGACTACCACCGTCTGGCCTACGAGTACGACTTCATAGATACGCTCGACAACAGGTTGGGCATTATTTTCGAGGTAAAATACTTTGACGGCGAGGCGAGCCTTACGACCACCGGCGTAGACGAGCGCGAGAGCTTTCAGGTGCCTATACCCACTGTCGGCATCGCGGCCCAGGTGAGCCTCCCGTTTCTCCTGAGCGTCGGCGGAGAGGTGACAGGCATATCCCTGGGCTCTGACGCCTATATCGTCGACGGCGAGGCGATGGTAAACTTCGAGCCGCTGCCTTTCTTCGCTATATCCGATGGTTACAGGGTCTTTAAACTCCACCTTGAGAATGACGACGACCTTGCGGATATATCGGTAAAAGGCCCGTTCGTTATGCTCAGGGCGGTTTTCTGAGGCAAAGGGCGGGGGCTTCCAGGCCCCCGCGCCCGCTACGTTCGACACTATTCACCGCGCCCCCAAGACTCCGCTCCCATCCGTCAGCATGGCCTCAAGACACACCGCGAGCTTGCAGTATAATTATATTTAGTCCTGTTCCGGATTTATCGGTCAGATTGGAAAGGTTCTTGACTAACAAGAGTATATAGGTGTAACTTCTCGATGGTACTTTCCGCCTCCCTTGCAAAATTGTGCGCCAAAGGGGCCTTTCTGGCCCTTGCATGCGTTATTTTTGCGCTCTGGGGGTGTTCTGCGCCCAGGTATGCAAAGACAGTTCAGGGGCCTGCGGTGGGCGCGGCAGATACAGTGGCCGAAATAAGAGCCTCCCTTGAAGCGAACCGGAAAGAGCGCGATAGAGTCGGCGAGCTTGCGGACCTCATGCGCCTCGGCAAGGCCCTGAGTGCGTCAGGCGAACATGATGAGGCCGTCTCCGAGCTTGCGAGGGCTGTAAGGTTAGCCTCAAGGCTCAAGGACCAGAAAGGCCTGGCAGAGGCGCACGCCGCCACGGCCGAGGCATGGCTCAAGGCAGGAGACACGAAGAGCGCGCTAGAGAGCATTGAAAAGGCATTTGAGATAGACTTGAAGCTCGCCCTGGTCTCGCAGGCAAGGCTCAACCTCAAGGGGCTCATACTGATAAAGTCCGGCAGGCCTGCGGATGCCCTTGTTGCGCTGAGACCGTCCTCTGCCATGAAAGATGACAAGGGGCTCCTTTCGGAAGCCATGAGGCTCTCCGGGGTCGCATCGAGGCAGACAGGCGAGGACGGCGCGTGGTTTTTTGGCGAGGCATACAGGCTTGACAGGGAGCTTGGCAGGACCGCGATGGTGGCCCTTGACCTCCGTGAGCTCGCGGAGCTCAATCTCGAAAAGGGCAGGCACGACGAGGCGCTCTTCCTCTTCGAGCGCTCGTACGCGGCTTACATCGAGGCCGATTCATTCGATATGGCGCTTGAAGGCCTCGAGAGGCTCATAGAGGCTGCAAACGGGATCGGACGAGTGGAGAAGGCCCGGTATTATACAGGATTGAGGGAGGAGCTTTTGAGGAACAGAACGGAAGGGGCAACGGCAAGATGAAGCCCCGCGTGCTCGCCGTAGACGACGACGAACGCAACCTGGCGCTCCTGACTGCCAAGCTGGACAGGGAAGGTTATGAGATAGAGACCGCCAGGAACGGCCTTGAGGCGCTGCAGAAGGCAGCGGGCTTCAACCCGGACCTCATAATCATGGACGTCATGATGCCCCAGATGGACGGCTACGAGGCGCTTCGCCACCTGAAGTCAAGGGAGGAGACCAGGTACATCCCGGTCATCATGCTCACCGGCAGGGCCGAGATAGAGGACAAGGTCCTGGGCTTCGAGGTCGGCGCCGAGGACTACATAAACAAGCCCTACAGCCTCCAGGAGGTCTCAGCCAGGGTAAAATCGCTCCTTCGCATGCGGGCCCTTCAGACAAAGCTACGCGACACGGAGAAGGTCGCTGCACTGGGAGAGATGGTCGACGGCATAGCCCACGAGATAAGGAACCCGCTTACGGCCATAGGCGGCATAGCGCGCAGGCTCTACGACCACGAGACAGAGCCGCAGCACAGGGAGTATGCCCAGTGGATAATAAGGTCTGTCGAGCGCCTCGAGCGCATGCTCGGCAGGATAGACGATTACAAGCGCATCCTCGTCTCGACCCTTGTGAAGGGCGACATAAACAAGGTCGTTGCCGATGCTGCCAAAGACCTTAAAGAGTTCATCGAGGGGCAGGGCAAGGCCATAGAGGTAAGAGTGAGCCTGATGCCAGACCCACCGCCCGTGAACTACGATTACGCCAACATGAAGACAGCCGTCTTCAACGTCCTTCAGAACTCGGTGGAGGCCATCGAGAAGACCGGCGTAGTAACTGTCGAGACAGTCCCTGAGGCAGGGGACACGATAGCTATAAGGATAACCGATACGGGGGCAGGCATGACCCGCGAGGAGGTAAGGAAGATATTCAATCCCTTCCAGTCGAGCAAGTTCGAGGGCGCTGGCATGGGCCTTACGATCACCTACAGGATAGTGCAGGACCACGGGGGCGAAATAGAGGTTGAGAGCGTCAAGGGGGAGGGGACAAAGGTGAGCATCAGGCTCCACCCGGCAAAGGCATAGCTGGCTGCTGAAAAAGCCCCATCTGCTTTGTTATCTTCGTCGCTCCACCCATCGGCGTTCGGCAAAATATAAGCCA
>CAZDUP010000028.1:0-5878 GCA_964508625.1 uncultured Thermodesulfobacteriota bacterium | reverse complement strand
CGATGCCTCGCATCTGGACCTTTTTGAGCAGCCAGAATGAAACTGGAGTTTTCAGCAGACTGTTAGAGGAATTAATAATAAAAGGCGGGTCAGAAGACCCGCCGTTCTTGTTTTCATGCCATCAGGAGAGTGTCTTTCAGGAAGCTGTCGTCTCTCTCCGGATAATCGATGTTATAGTGCAGCCCCCTTGATTCCTTCCTCATCCGGGCCGACTTGATGATAAGCCCGGCCACGGTCGCGATGTTCCGGAGCTCGACGAGGTTATTGGTTATCGTGAAGTCCCAGTAGTACTGGTTTATCTCGTTCTTTAAAAGCTCCATCCTTCTCTCGGCCCTCTCAAGGCGCCTTTCAGAGCGGACTATGCCGACGTAGTTCCACATGAAACGGCGTATCTCGTCCCAGTTCTGGGTGATGACCACGGCCTCATCGCTCACGACCGCGCCTCCGGTCTGCCACTCGGGTATTGACGGGACCTCTGCCTTGTCCTCCATCACCATATCAACCGCATGGCCCGAGGCCCTGTCAGCGAATACGAGCGCTTCGAGGAGCGAGTTCGATGCAAGCCGGTTCGCTCCGTGCAGGCCCGTGCAGGCTGCCTCGCCAATGGCGTAGAGCCTCTTTATGCTGGTCAGGCCGATGCTGTCGGTCTTCAGGCCGCCGCAGGTATAGTGCGCGGCAGGCACCACTGGCAGCGGCTCCTTTGTCATGTCATAGCCGAACTCCAGGCACTTCCTGTGGATGTTCGGGAACCTGCCCTTCACAAACTCCGCTGGCCTGAAGCTTATGTCCAGATAGACGCAGTCGTCGCCGCTTTTCTTGAGTTCGTAGTCTATGGCCCTGGCAACTATGTCCCTGGGAGCGAGGTCTGCCATCGGGTGATGCTTTTTCATGAATGGCGTGCCGTCCTTCAAACGGAGCACGCCTCCCTCTCCGCGAACGGCCTCTGAGATGAGAAAGCTCTTTGCCTTTGAATGGTAGAGGCAGGTCGGATGGAACTGTATGAACTCCATGTTGGCCGCTACCGCGCCTGCGCGGTAGCCCATGGCTATGCCGTCGCCGGTTGCTATGTCAGGGTTGCTCGTATAGAGATAGACCTTTCCGGCCCCGCCTGTTGCGAGCACGGTCGCCCTCGATAGGAAGCTCTTGACCTCGCCGGTGTTCTTGTCAAGGACATAGGCCCCCCAGACAGCCTCGGCGCCAGTGGTCGAGACGAATTTGGAATGGAGTATCAGGTCAACGGCAATATGGTTCTCGAATACATCGATATTGGGGTGGGCCTTGAGCGCGGCCACGAGGGCCTCTTCAACAGCCTTGCCTGTGAGGTCTTCGGCGTGGACTATGCGCCTCTTGGAGTGGCCGCCCTCCTTGCCAAGGTCGAGCTCGGCGCCGTTTTCTGCGCGGCTCGAGAACTTCACGCCGAGCTGGATGAGCTCGTGGATGCGGGCAGGGCCGTCCCTTACGACCATTTCGACTATATCCCTGTCGCACAGGCCCGCCCCGGCGTAGAGCGTGTCCTTTATATGGGCGTCAAAGGTATCTTCAGCGCTCAATACCGAGGCAATGCCGCCCTGGGCATAGTAAGTGGCTGATTCGCTTATATTTCTCTTGGTGACGAGGGCGACCGTGCCGCCCTCTGCTGCCTTCAGCGCAAAGGCGAGCCCGGCTATGCCGCTTCCTATCACCAGAAAATCATGGCGTGTACCCAATTGAGGCGCCCCTGCTCAAAAAAAATTTAATGTTTCCTGTGACTTTTACGATATTAATCATCAGAGCACTCAGGTTATGATAAGACGCGTGTTTTGTCAATTTCCAAATTAAGGGTATTTCGCCTATGTTCAGAAAATCCTTGCCCTTTTCAGCTTTGCGTTGTAGACTTACTTCCGTACCTCGCCGGATTGAGTCCGATTCTCGGCACCATGTCCCCAGCGCACCCCCGGCCCGGCTTGTCCAGAGAGCAGGCTATAGACCGAAGATGACCAGACCTATCCTTTTGACAATCGCAATTATAGCACTGCTTTCGATTACGTCTTCTGCCAGGGCGGATTTCTACCAGTACACCGACGAGGACGGCACCGTACACATCACAAACGTCCCGACCTCGGGCAAGTACAAATGGATGATGAAGGAGAGGCCGTCTTCTGTCCTCTCTCCCATGAACCCGGCCTACAAGAACCTGCCCAGGTCGAGGTTCGACGAGATGATAACTAGCGCTGCAGTGAAGTACGGGATAGACCCGACGCTCGTGAAGGCTATAGTGAAGGCGGAGTCGGACTTCGACCAGTACGCAGTCTCCAGAAAAGGGGCCACCGGGCTCATGCAGCTCATGCCCGAGACAGCCTCGCGCATGGGCGTCAGGAACATCCATGACCCTGAGGAGAACGTAGAGGGCGGGATAAAGTACCTTAGCAAGCTCCTCAACAGGTTCAACTGGCAGGTGCCTCTCGCGGTCGCGGCCTACAATGCCGGCGAGAACGCGGTGATAAGGTACGGGACCATTCCCCCGTACGCCGAGACCCAGACATACGTCAAAAGGGTGCTCAAATATTATAACGCCTACAACACAGGCGGCCGGTAGCGTGTCTATGGGCTCCGGATCTGAATTGAACCTCCCCAACAGTATCTCACTAATCAGGATTGCCACGGCCCCGGTGCTCGTGCTCATGCTCCTGTCACCAGGAAAGTGGATGAGCATAGCGGCGGCGGTATTCTTTGTCCTCGTGTGCCTCACGGACTGGCTCGACGGCTACCTGGCAAGAAAACGGGGGGTGGTGACGTCGCTGGGCAAGTTCCTCGACCCGCTCGCTGACAAGCTCCTCATAACCACTGCGTTCATAATGCTCATCCCCCTGGGCAGGGTGCCAGCCTGGGTAGTGGCCCTGATGATAGGCAGGGAGATCGCCGTAACAGGGCTTCGCGCAATAGCCTCTGACGCCGGGGTAGTCATCGCGGCCAGCCGCCTCGGCAAATTGAAGACGGTCTCGCAGATAGTCTGCCTCGTTCCGCTCATGGTGCACTACAGCTGGTTCGGCCTCGACTTCCACCTTGCAGGCCTCGTCCTCCTGGCCGGAGCGTTCTTTTTCACCATGTGGTCCGGCATCGATTATTTCGTCGGTTTTTTCAGGGCCAAACGCCCTGCCGGAAATTGACAGAATGGCCGGACAAAGATAGAATCTCCCCGAGTTCCCCGCAGCCTGACAGTCCCCGCAAATCCACGCAAGACAGACCCCGGACAGAGCACGTTTCCGGGCGTTGCAGCCGTTAAATATCCCAGCTCAGGAAACAAGTTTCAGAATGCGCATAAACCTTTCAAGAAGATTCACGCTCTCCATAGGGGGCATCCTTTTGGCAGGGCTCCTTGCGCTCCTCGCGGCAGACCGGAGGTCGTCGAGCACGCTCCTTGAGGAGATGGCGATTGGAGAGGCCAGGAAGCTCTCGACCGCGGTCTTCGACCAGCTCCATACCTCGATGCGCCTTGGCGGCGGCAGGGCCGAGAACCGGGCCATAAGGGAGCGTTTCGAGCAGATAGCGGGAATAGAGGAGATACGGATACTTCACGGAGATTCGGTGGACGCCCAGTACGGGATGGAGCATGACGAGATGCCGACAGACGACCTCGACAGGATGGCGCTCAATGGGTCCCCGGCTTCCTTTATAGGAAGGTCTCCCAAAGGCTACAGGGTCGCGCGCTACGTAATGCCGGTCTTTCTGAGGGAGGACTGCCTGCAATGCCACAGGGGCAAAGCCGGAGAGGTGAACGGCGCCATTTCCATCTCACTGTCGCTCAAGGACTACGAGGCCATCATCAGCACGCATAACCACAGGTTCGTGCTCTGGGGCGGAGGCATACTCACGGCCATCCTTGCCGCGGTGCTCCTGCTCGTCCACAGGCGGTTGCAATATCCGCTCGAGAGGCTTAAAGAGGGCGCAGAGGCCATCACGAACGGCAGGCTCGACTACAGGCTCAGCCTAAAGACCGGGGACGAGACCCAGGCCGTGGCCGAGGCCTTTGACAGCATGGCGGCATCTCTCCTTGAAGCGACATCCGGCCTGAAGAACCTGAGCGAGAAGTACTCGAAGCTCGTCAATACGGCGGCTGACGCCATACTGCTTCGCGACCTCGACAGCAAAAAGTTCATAGAGGCCAACCCCGCGGCAACGGCCCTCCTAGGATATTCGAGGGAGGAACTCCTCGAGATGACCCCGGCAGGCCTGTACGCCCCGGACGTGCTCGAGGAATACAAAAAGGCTGTCATGAGATGGGTCTCGGCGGGCAAGGGCTATCTCCACGAGCTCATGGTGAGGCGAAAGGACGGCTCGACCGTGCCGGTGGAGCTGGCGGCCTCGGTACTCGAATTCGACAACAGGAAGTACATACTTGAGATATGGAGGGACGTCTCCGAAAGGAAGGGCTTTGAGGAGAAGATAAAAAAGCACGTCCGGGAGCTCGAGGATACGGTCCGGAAGCGGACCGAGGAGCTGAACAGGTCATTGAGAGAGCTTGTCGAGGCCTACGGCAGGCTCAAGGTCTCTGAGCAGAAGCTTATACAGTCCGCCAAGATGATCTCGCTTGGCGAAATGGGCGCGGGCATAGCGCACGAGCTCAACAGCCCCCTTGCCGGCATATTGAGCATAACAGAGGTGCTGATGGGCAGGATGAGCAAGGATGACCCCAATTACAAGCTCCTTGACAGGATAAGGGACGCGGCCGTGCGCTCGAAGTACATAATCCTAGACGTCCTTACCTATTCGAGGCCCTCAAAGGCCGCTTTCGCGCCCATGTTCCTCAACGAAGCGATACGGGCGACGCTGACTATATTCACCTCCGAGATAAAGGCCAGTTCGATCGAGATAACAGAGGCATTTGACCCGGAGCTCCCGAAGGTCTTCGGCAACAAGGGGCAGGTGATGGAGGTCGTCCTGAACCTTTTGAAGAACGCAAGGGACGCGATGGGCGGGAGCGGGCGCATATTCATATCTACCCGGAAGGCCTCGGAAGAGGATATAGAGTACGGCGTGGCCGAGTTCAGGGACTCGGGCCCGGGGGTGCCTGAGGAGATAATGGACAAGATATTCGACCCGTTCTTCACGACAAAGGAGAAGGGAGGCGGTCATAACATAGGGCTCGGCCTCTCAATTTCACATAGCATCATAAAGGAGCACGGCGGAAAAATAGAGGTGGAGAACCATCCTTCGGGCGGGGCGATATTCAGAATATTCCTGCCGGTCTCAAAGGAGGGGTGAATACCGTGGAGAAAGCATCCGGAAACCTTCCGTCCGTGGCCCCAAAGTCTTTCAAGGTATTTCGCCATGTGCCGATAAGAAAGGAGGCTGGGATGGCCCGAATGGAAAAAAGGGTCCTCGTGGTCGATGACGAGGAGTCGATTGGCATCGGGATATCCGAAATGCTCAGGGACGCAGGCTTTGACGCAAAGTACGTCACCAGCGGTCCTGAGGCGGTAAAAGAAGTTGAAAACATATATTATTCGCTGGTTTTCATGGATATGGTGATGCCAGGCATGAACGGGCTCGAGACATTCAGGCAGATACGTCGTAAGAGGCCTGAGACAAGAGTGGTCCTTTTTACGGGCTTTTTCAAGGACGCTGACCGGGCGATTTTCGAGGGGGTGAAGGAGGGGATGATAGACGTCTACATCAGAAAGCCCTTCTTCCATGACGAAATTGTGGGCACCGCGGCTCGATACGCATGATTTTCCTTTATTTTACATAGGCTTAGGGGTAATTCCCCCCGGGCTATTTACCTTGACATGGGCGGGCGCATCTACTAACATAGAACGGACAATTTTTTGTCACTCAGCAAATCAGGGACGATGACTGACAGGATAGGCGAACTTCTTTTAAGGGAAAGACTCATCACGCC
>CAZDUP010000027.1:0-14284 GCA_964508625.1 uncultured Thermodesulfobacteriota bacterium | reverse complement strand
GGGGCTTAGTGGAGAGCGTCGATCCAGAATCAAAAGACGGGAAATTGGAAATGGTTTAAAACCAGAGTCTTTACCAACGAGCGCTTTCGTTCATAAAAAGAACCCATGGTTTACGTATAAATTTAGGTATCCGCTTGAAATATCTTAACACGATGCTTGCAAAAAAACTTATTATCCCAAGCCCATTGGTTTTTTTGTAGAGTTTGACCTCGCCAACCCACCAGGACAAATATGCTTTATATCTCTCCCACGCTTCTTTTTGGGTAATCGAGTGGCTTTTTCTGGCACAAGTGATGCTGTTTGCGAAGCTGTAATCCTTTAGACATTCCCTCGCAAAGAATATCTCCCGCATGGCTCTTCTCACCCCAACAGCGCCGCTATAATGAAACCTTCCGGAAGTATCATGAACGGCAATCCAGCCGTTATCTGTTACGAGCTTTAGCCATAAGTCGATGTCAGTCGCAAGATATTCATACTCATGGCCTCCATCGATCCATAAAAAGTCAATATTCCTGGTAATGTCCCATTTCTTGTTCGCCTCTTCGGAAGAACACTTCATAGGAATAATAAAAGCCTCGACACCGGCTTCCTTGATATTCTTTTGAAAACTCGGGAAAGTATCGATGCTGCCGTGCTCCGAAGAACCGCCGAAGGGGTCTATTGCGTATATTCTGGCATTGATATTGCCGCTATCTATCAAACCAAGGGCGATGCATATAGTAGATTTGCCGCAATAACTCCCTATTTCAACGATAATACTACCGGTCCTGAGTTCAAGCGCTCTCTCGTATAAAAAATACGCCTCGCCATCTTTCAGAAACCCTTGAACATTCTTGATGGCAGAAACAAGCTCCGGTTTGGTTCGTTTTATTGCCTTACTCAAAACTCTCTCCTTGAAAATTGGTTGCCCGAATTCAAACTTGAAGTGCAACGAAGGGAACAGCTACTTTGACTGGTTTGGCGAAAGTCGGTGCTGAAAGTGCCATCGGCTGTCCTGCGTCGAGCTTGGTCACATACTTGCTCTCGTGCCATACAAAGAGCAAAAGGCATCAAGGCGCACCGGTCTCGCAGAAGGCGGCCTATAGACTATTGGTATCACGGAATGCACCCGTTATGAGTTGCTCAAATGTAAATAGGGGTATTTTTCCAGGAATAAAGCAGTTTTGGCAGGGAACTTGGAATCTATGTTTACGAACTCGAGTTTAAGGTCGCGCCCGTACAAGTCCTGGCCGCTAGTAATTTTTTCCTTTATCCATTCAGCCGAAGCTATTTCAGGCAAATTGTATTCGGTATGAGCGAATGATTTGATTTTTGTAAGTATTCTATCTACTCCGCCCAAATATGAAAAATGCCATCCCCCGTTCCTCAGCTTGGGATATTTTCTTCTATTCCTTCTAAAGTGATCTGGTGGCACTGTGAGGTGCTTGAATTTAGTTATGACGCTGCCGTTCCATTTTTGGTTCAGCTTGCAGTTGACGAAATAATAGAACAGGTCTTGCTCAAAGGTTAAGGGTTTTATGTCCAGCAGCTTATTTCTGAAATACAGGTTCAGCGCTTTGTTTTTTATCCATCGTTTTGAGAATCGGACTTCAACCTGCTTGTTCAGCAGCGATTTCAGTACTTCCGGATTGGGTATCTCATCGAGATCCGAAATAATTACAAGGTCATCGGGCAAGCATTATTGCATTCCTCTGACAATACAATTTCTTTGATGCCCTTCCCTGTCCCAGGCATTATCGGATCCGGGCATATCATAAACCTTAACGTGAATGATCTTATCAAGGTACTCGGCAACTCTGTTCTTATTATTTTCGAAGTGAAACTCTTTGTCTTCACCAGCATGGCTTTTGTTTGCCTCGACCAGCACAAAATAGTCTACAGCATCGGATAACGTCTTTAACCTCAGCTCAAGCAACTCTATTTCATTGAAATAGGTGAAACAATCGTAGATCACGACGAATCCTCCAGGCTGCAATTCCGGCTATATTTATATCACTGCACCTTGATTGCTGTCAACGAAATATGGTCAAATAAGGGCGGAATTTATGCATTTAGCGGTTTTGGAGCGGAGTTAGGAATTCGTTATAACGTTCTGTTAATCTGGTTTTTTAAGGAGCCTTTATTTTACCTTCCTAGCGGTCCTTTGCTTCCTCGACCTCTTGAGCATGTCCTTTACAGCCTTCTCCTCATCCTCCCTCGTTTCCACTTGCCCGTCGAGGCGCATCCTCAGGAGGTCTTTGAGTATCCTGCCCACAACCGGCCCCGGCTCGATGCCGAGCTTTATGAGGTCAGCACCCCGGAGCATGGGCTCTGTGTGGCGGAGCTCTGTTATGTACCTGGATAGGGCCTTTTTCACGCCCTCTTTGCCTGCCTTTGCCATCAGGTAAATAAGTACTTCTATTGGCAGGGGAGAGAGAAGGTCGAAGAGGTCGCTGTTCTTTCTAACAAGGCCCGTGTGGATCTTGCCGAGCGCCTTAAGCCCCTCAGCCCTCATGCCCAAAACGGTAAGCCTCTTCTTGCCCGAGACAGCGAACCTCTTTACGAGGAGATCGAGCTCCTTTTCGCTCAACCTGTCCGCAAGCGCGAGGAAAAGGGTGAGCCAGCGCTCGGCTGTCTCTTTCGTGTACAATAGCTCGTACCAGGCAAGGGCCTCGGTGGCCCTCTGGTAGAGGCGTTCGGCTTCCTTGTCCCATGACAGGGCAGGATGTATGAGCTTGAGGACGCCGAGGTCAGATAGCCTCTTCAACGCTTTAGCTGAGATATCCTCTTCGAGGATGCTCTTCAGTTCCTCGAAGACCCTCGCCCCCGAGATGGTCCTGAATGCGTCGAGCTTCACCGAGTTCTTCAAGAGGTTCAGCGTGTGCTTGCCTATCTTGAAGTCGAACTTCTCGGAGAACCGCACTGCCCTGAGCATCCTTGTCGGGTCCTCGATAAAGCTCAGGTTGTGGAGAACGCGTATGGTGCGCTCCTTGAGATCCTTCTGAGCACCGAAGAAATCGATCAGCTCTCCGAACTTGCCCGGCACGAGCGATACAGCGAGCGTGTTTATGATGAAGTCCCGCCTGTATAGGTCGAGCTTCAGGGAAGACTGCTCGACCGTGGGCAGCGCGCCGGGCCTCTCGTAGTATTCGAGGCGCGCAGTGGCAACGTCTATCTTGAAGCCGTCCGGGAATATTACGACCGCTGTCTTGAACCTGTGGTGCGCCCTTACCTTTGCGCCCTTTCTCCGGGCAAGGTCCTCGGCAAAGACTATGCCGTTGCCCCCTTCGATCACTATGTCGATGTCGAGGTTCTCCCTCCTCATGAGGAGGTCCCGGACAAAGCCGCCGACTGCATAGGCCTTGAAGCCGTGGCTGGCTGCGGCCTCTCCGGCTTCCTTTAATAACGCGTGCGCCCACTCAGGGAGCCTCTCTTTCATGAGGCCTGAGACGACCCGGACCTTCTTCGATTCTTCCCGCGCGCCGGTTCTGAGCTCCTCCTGCAATAGCTTCAAAAGGTCGGTCCTGGTTATGACCCCTACTACTTTCTTGTCTTTCACCACTGGCAGCAATCTCTGGCCGTGGCCCACGACCTTCTCGCGTATCTTCTCTATCGAGGTCTCGACAGATACCCACTCGACCTCGGTGGTCATGTAGTCCCTCACGGGCGCGTCTCCGAGGCCGTGATAGGCTGCCTTGTCGACGACCTGCCTTGTTATCACCCCGTGTATCTCGCCGTTCTTTACGACCGGCGCGGCATTAATGCCGTAGCGCCTCATGACCTCGATGGCGTCCTTCAACACGGTCTTTGGCGAGAGCGTTATCGGCGGGAAGGACATTATCTCCGCTGCCGTCTTGCCCGGAGGCATGTTCTCGCGGAGCGCGGCAAGGAGCATCTCCTTTGCCTGCACGAGCGTGATGCCCTTCAAGGTGCCGGAGGCCGCGTTCGGGTGGCCGCCCCCGCCCAATGCCTGCAATATCGCGCCTACGTCAGCCCTCGGGTCGCGGGAGCGCGCGATGATATGGACCCTGTCCTCTGAATCAACGAGCAGGAAGAGGCAGCCCATGTTCTCGATGTCGCGTATCTTGTGGGCGAGTATCGATATGTCCCCCTTGTATTTCTCAAGGTAAGCCTCTGCTATGACGACCTCGACGCCGCCGACGTTGTAACGCGTCTCTGACTGGAGGAATTCATTCAGGAGCGAGACCTCCTCAGGCGTGAGCTCCTTTCTCAAAAGGTCGGAGACAACGCGAAGGTCTGCCCCGCAGGAGAGGAGAAAGGCGGCTGCCTCAAAGTCCTTTTCAGTTGTCGAAGGATATGAGAGAAAGCCCGTGTCCTCGTAGATGCCTGCCATCAGGATGGTCGCCTCGTCAGAGGATGGCTTTATGCCGCGCTCGCGGAGGATGTGCGTAAGCACGGTCGTGTTCGATCCATACTCTTCCCTGACCTCCAGGTTCCCCAAGATGTCCCCGGCTGTTGGCGGGTGATGGTCGTATATGTGGATGTCAACGCCGGGCCTGCAGACCACATCCGCGAAGGGCCCTATGCGTGAAGGCGAGCTCACGTCCACGAGTATGAGCCGGGTTATCTTCGAGAGGTCTATTTCTTTTATTCTGGTGATGGGATGCGGCAGGCGGAGCGTTTCCAGGGCGTCCTTCAATGATTCTTCGAGAGAGCCCGGGAATACGAGCAGGGCATCCGGGTAGAGCCTCTTGGCTGCCATCATGGAAGCAAAGGTATCGAAGTCGGCGTTTATATGGGAGGTAATGACTTCCATAGGGCCGATATTAGCATACTTGTTGGGGAGAGGGGGAAAGAAAACGGCTGCTGAAAAAGGCCCATCTGCTTTGTTGCTTCGCCGCTCCTCACTGCGGCGTACGTCAAAGAGTACGCTTCATTCGTCGCTTCCTCGACGCCCTACGGCGGGTTCAGGTTTTTCAACCTGAACCCGGAGGTTCGTTCAGCCTCATACGGAAATTTCGGGTTCAGGGTGCAACCCTGAACCCGCAGAGAGTTATACGGCCTTATGCAATGGGGTGAATCAGATACTTCGCGCAGAAAACAAAAAAAGGCGGGTCATTTTTTTGACCCGCCTTTTTGATTCATTTCCGATTCCGACTTACGGCGCCTTTACCTCTGGCTTTTTCTCCTCGCTGCCCGGGAAGACCGGCGGCGGCTCTGAGTGGCACCTGAAGCAGTCGTCCACAGGGAAGGCCACCTTGAGATGGCATACGCCGCAGTACTGCCCGGAGATTATCTTCATCATGTTCATCTCAGGGTTGCCGCCTTTTGCCTGCTTGAATATCGACTCGTGGCACGAGGTGCAGTCCAGAAGCTCGGTATGCGCCTTGTGCGGGAACTTCACGTTCGGCGGCGCGGGCTTGAACTTGGTGGTGGGGATGATGACGTCCATGTCAAAGCCCGACATCTCCTCCTTGCCGTCAGGCGAGGCCGAGGGCTTTATTGCGCCGCTCTGGGCAGCTTTTACCCAGTCCACCTTGTTGCCGAAAAAGTCCTTGGGCGCGTCCTTGACCCTGTCGGATATCTTCCTGGTCTGCTCAAGGCCGTACGAATGGCACCTGTCGCACTCCAGCGGCTCAAATGCTATCTTGCCGTTGTGGCAGGTGCCGCAGTACTTGCCTTCCTGTATATCCGCCATCTTTATCTCGGCAGTGCCAGCCTTGAAGGCGAAGCCTATATCGGTATGGCATACCTTGCAGGCGTACTTGGTCCTGTGCACCCAATGGGGGAATACGACCGGACGCATCACCTCGCCGCCCTTCGTGCTCCTGTCGAGCACCACGTTGCCGTACGTGTCAGGGTTCTTGGGCTTCCTCAGATCGGTCTCCCAGACGCTCGTGGCTGCCTGGGCAGCCTGGTAGAAGTAAAGCCCGGTCCCCACGGACAGGGCCAGTATCGCCAAAACTAAAAGCCTGTTGCTACGCACTTTCGGACCTCCTTTGTATAGCTCTATCAATAGCCTTTATGGCATGATGCGCAAAGTTTCAAGTACTCCACCCTGAGCATGTGCGGGTGGCGCGTCTTCGCGTGAGGCTCATGGCAGGTGTAGCATACCATTTCTCCCTCTTCAGTTAAAGGGAGGCTTACGGGTATTCCTATCCTCGGCACCTCTCCCAGAGGATGCCTGGTCACCGGGTGGTTGCCGATGTTGCCGGCGTGGCACCTGGCGCAGGTCGTCATAGGGTCTTTCCGCAGCAGCGGCGGGTTATCGCCGTGGCAGACCGCGCAGAGGCGCTAATCGTACCAGTCATGCGGGTTGACCCCGGGCATGGCCTCCTCGTCCTCTTCAGCGGCCCTGCATTCCTTTGCCTTGAAGCCGTGAAGGGCGGCTGCCAGCAGCACGGCGATAGCTATCGGCATTATCAGTTTTAACATCGTCTTACAGGATGCTGAAAAAGTCCGTCCATGGCTTTTTCAACACCGGCTCCTTTGTAATGGGGCCAGGCCTTTCGGATCGCAGGATTGAAGGTTTCGCGACCCCGATCCGTCCCTGGATCGCTCGGCTGTTTAGTTTTTCAACACCCTGCCGCATTACAGGCAGCGTCTTAACGAAAAATTATTGTCAGTTGGAGCAGTCACCTATATTGTTGCAATCGTAGTTCAGGGAGGCCCCGGGTATAGTGAAGTTGGTGAAGCTCTTGTTGCAGACCTTGTCGGTCGCCGGGGTCACGGCCCTGAAGTCGATGCTGCCGGTCTGGCTCGAAAGCGGGCGCGTGTAGGATTCCACGCACGCCCCGTTCATGAGCCTGTAGCCCAGCGGGTCTGAGCCCAGGGCCGGTCCTGCAGCCATGTTGCTGCCGTGTATGCCCTTCATCTGGTTCTCGGCAGCGTCATAGGCTCCGCCGTGGCAGCTGAGGCATAGTATCCCGAACTTGTTGCCGTTGTTGCCGGTATCCGGCCCGGCCTGGTAAAAGGGCGAGCTCGTTCCGTTGCCGTCAGGCGGGTGGGAGACTCGGGAGAAGTTGGCGTTCGGGCCGACGTAGCCCTCGTCACCGTAGACATCGCGCCTGTGGCAGTTGTAGCAGAAGTTCGCGTTTGAGCCCACGCCCGTGATGTTCCTCTTAAGTATCCACCTTGTGCCAGAGCCGTGCGCTCCGGCAGGGTCAGAGCTCACGTCAGAGGCATGGCAGTCGGTGCAGGTAATCCTGCTCTCGTGCGTCATGTTGAAATAATCCGTGCGGTCGCCAGTGACATAGTCAGCGTACCTGAACGTGTTGGTGAGGCCGAGCCCGTTGGCAGGCCAGTTCGGGTTGGCGTTGATGAGGGGCTTGTTCTTTCCTGTGTCCTCGAATACCGGGTGAAATGCATAGTTGTTGACGTTGAAGTCGGCGGTTATGTCCGATTCCTCCACCTGCGAGCTGTCTGCGTTGCCCGAGGGCGCGAAGGGCTGGTTGATGCCGTAGGCATAATATGAGTGGCACTTCGTGCACAGATACCCTTCAAGGTTGTCTCCGCCCGGGTCGGTAGTGGTGAAATCCACGACCTGGTAGGATATGGTGGCGGTGCCGGCAGCGCCCCAGGGCGCGGGCTTTACGCCCCAGCTGCCAAGAACGGTAGCTCCTATTATGTTGCCGTTGGGCCCGCCAATGGTATGGTTGCCTGACATTGCGCCGTGCGCGTTGTGGCAGTCGGCGCATTCGGCGTGCCTGGCAGAGCCGAGCACAGAGGCCGATTCTCTCGCCGGGTCTCCGGCAGACGCCCTTGACGGCGAGTGCGAGCCAGAGACACCTTTTACGTCATGCCTGTACGGGTAGTCGAACTGCGCCTCTACGTCTTTCGAGGCCACGTTCCCGTTGTGGCAGTTGAGGCAGGTCCATTCCTCGTTCTCTATCTGCGAGGTGGACGGGTTGGTGCCCTTCAGGAGCCTCTTCCCGGCCGCGCCTCCGTGTGAGCGGTGGCAGGCAAGGCAGCTCTGGGTCGCGGGCGTATCATCGTCCCATCCCGCGTCTCCCATGTCCTCGTGCCACGGGTTCACGCCGTTGCCGTTCCATACGGCAGTGGACGTGCTGTGGATCGTGGGCATGGTGTTCCAGTACCTTTTGTCGTGGCAGGCCTGGCAGAGGCCCCCGTTAGCAAGGCCGGCGACCAGGAACTTGGGGAACTCGGTGCCGTGAGCGTCGTGGCAGCTGGTGCATTGCATCATGCCGGCGCTGTCCAGGCGTATCTCCGGGGGGAACGCGGCGTTGTCGGTTATCTCGGTATTGGACGGATATGAGCGCGAGTACTCGAACGATATCGGGTGGTCGTCCCTGAGGTCAGTGCTTATGTAGGAGGTCGATGTCGAGCTTATCTTTCCGGATGTCACGCCCTGCCCGTTGACCGTGAGCTCGCCTGCGCCGGATTTGCCGGGCAGGTTAAGTACCGAGCCTATGGCTATTGTGCCGTCATGGCACGCGAGGCAGAGCTTTGAAGCGCCCGTCGGCTGCCCGAGCGTCGGCGAGTTGGGCGTGAGCGTGGCCGCGAGCGTCTGGCTCTCATATACGTTGTAGGTAGAGCCCTGGTCCTGCTTGTTCCAGACCGGCTTGGAAGGGCTCGAGTTGTGCGGCGTATGGCAGAAGACGCATATCTCCGTCGTCTCGCCGGATTTTATCTCCGCCGGAGAGAGTGAGCCGAAGTTGTGTTTTGTGCCGGCTACCGTGGCCAGAGAAACACCTGCGGCCGCAAGCGAGACCGCCACCCCGAGCACGCCTGCCTTGATGTACGGGTTGCCCCGGCCGCGCGCCTTTTTTCCTGTCTGTCTCCGAGAGGTCATCTATACGCCCTTCAGATTCATTATCGCCGTGAAAAAGGCTTTTCTTTAGCCCTGTCCCATGTATTCGAATACCTGTATCCTGCTGTTGTAAGAGTCTGAGACGTATATCCTGTTCCCCCGGTCGATGAAAAGGCCGCTCGGGAGCCAGAACGTCCCGGCAGAGCGGCCGAGGGAGCCGAAGTTGAGGAGGAAGTTCCCCTCCCTGTCAAATACCTGAATGGTATCGAAGAGCGCGTCAGCGACGTAAATGTGCCCGTCCCTGTCCAGGGCTATGCCCTTTGGCCTGCCGAAGTCCCCGGTGCCGTCGCCCTGGCGGCCAAAGGAGGAGAGGTACTTGCCATTCGAGTCGAATATCTGGATCCTGAAGTTGAGGGAATCGACCACATACAGCTCGCCTCCCGCGCCTATGGTGAGGTCTACGGGGTAATTGAACTGCCCCGGGTTCTTGCCCCTGCCTCCGAAGGAGCCGCGCTCCTTGCCCTGCAGGTCGAATATCATGATGCTGTGGGAGGCGGTGTCCGTGACAAAGACCTTGCCTTCCTTGCCGTTTATGGCTATTCCGGTTGGCCTCTCCCCGGCAGGGAATGAGAAGAGGTGCTTGCCCTTGGGGTTGAAGACAAAGACCCTCTGTGCTACCGAGTCCGTGACGTAGATGTTGTCCTGGGGGTCGGTTGCCGCAGATATGGGAGACTCGAATGCATCTTTCCTGCCGAGGTTGTCGATGGATTGATAGCTCTGCTTTGATTCGTCGAAGATGTGCACTCTCTTGAAGGCGGTGTCCGCGACGATGAGCCGTCCCTTGGAATCGACGGTTACGCCGTAGGGCTTCACGAGCCTGTCGGACTTGGGCCCGAGTATGAAGTCGGCCACCCTCTGGAAAAATCCCCTGTTGGCGCCGATGTCAGCGGGCTTGCTTATGGTCTTGAGATAGTAGACCCTTGCTGGCTCTGGCGGTGACGGCCATATGAGCGGGGTCTGGGGCGTAAGGACCGCTTCCTCGTCAGGCGTTGTGGCGCAGCCCGGAGCCAGTGAAATGGCGGCGAGAAGAGCGAGGGCCCCGATGGTGCGCAGGCCCGGAGTTGCCCTCCCTGAGAGGCGTTTTATGAACGGGACATCCTGCATGGGCTTCAGCCCTATTTCCTGTGGCAATACTGGCAGACGTCGAGGCCGGCTGACCTCAAGCGGAACCTGTAGTCCGCGCCCCAATCTGCCCTGCCCGGCAGCAGGCCCCTTTCGTGCGGGTTATGGCAGGTTGAGCATATTATCCTGCCGGTCTTTGGGTCAAAGGGCATCATCAGGGGGATCTCCTTCATGGTGAGCCTGATGTTGTCGACTACGAACTTGGGCGGCTCCTTCAGGTGGTCAGGAGCCTTGAAGCCGCTCATCATGACGGACACGCCCTCGCTGCCCGGGTGCTTGGGAACCGTGTGGCAGCTCCTGCAGAGCTGGACCGGGTCGTCGTAATAGAGCGTCACGTCCTTGATGGTCCTGGCCTTCTGAGGGTCCGGGACCTCCTTGTGGCATATGACGCAGCTGCCCCAGAGCACCTCTCCTGTCTCGCTTATCTGGTTATGAGGGTTAATGATCGAGACCAGGGCCTCGCCCCTCTCGTATGGCGGCTTGGGCGGGTCTGACGGGGCCTCAACTGACCACGCGTTTGCGGATGCGAGGAGCGCGCCGGAGAGGATGGTTATCTTCAAGAACGCCGATTTCCTTGACATGGGAGCTACCTTCTTTGATGCCGGTTTTTTAAGTTGCCTGAGTTGTACGCTATTCGCCGAAAGCGTAGATGTTGCCGTCCCTGGATGCCACGAACACGCCGTCTTCCGTCAGGGCAGGGGATGACTGCACGCTGCCTTCGGTCATGTACTTCCACGCGATCACGCCGGTCCTGGTGTCCACGGCGTAGAACCCGCCGTCATCGCAGCCCACGTAGAGAAAGCCGTTCGCCGCGACCGCGGGGGTGGAGTTGACCTCGTCAGGGAACTTGTAGGTGGCAACGTCGCCGCCGTCAGCCCTGTTGTAGACCTTCACTTCGCCGCTCTTCAATGCCACGTAGATCCTGTCGCTCGTGACCACCGGGGCGGCGTAGGCTATCTTGTTATCCAGGTTCTTTCTCCATGCAAAGGAGCCGTCAGCCGACTTGAGCGCGAAGAAGGTCCTGTTGTAAGCGGAGAAGTAAAGCACCCCGTCGCGGAGCGCAGGCGTGGAGTATATGGCCGAGTTCGTCCTGTAGCTCCAGTTCCTTCCGCCGGATTTGGCTGAGGCCGAGTATATCATCCCGTTTTTTCCGGCGTAATAGATCGCGCCATCGGAATATATCGGCGACGAATAGATGCCGCTGTACTTTTCGTAGTCCGGAAGCTGCATGCGCCATTCCCTCTTGCCGTCCTTCGCGTTCAGCGCATAGAAGTAGAGGTCCATCGAGCCAATGTAGACGTTGCCTTCGGCTACGACTGGCGAGGTCATGACAGCCCCGTTTGTCGCGAACTTCCAGACCTCCTTGCCTGTGTTCGCGTCAACCGCGTAGACGTTTTTGTCCCTTGAGCCGAAGTAGACCACGCCCCCTTCCACGGCCGGGGTGGAATATATCTCGCCGCCCGTCGGGAACTTCCAGAGGAGGCTCCCGGACTTGGCGTCCAAAGCGTAGAGGTTTCCGTCGTAGGAGCCGGTAAAGACCTTGCCGCCTGAGACGACCGGCGAGGAGTAGATTGGCCCGCCGGTTGAGAACTTCCATTTCAGGCTCAAAGGCGGATGTGGCGCCTTTTCGGCAAACGGGATATGTGTCTTGTTCTTGAGGAACATGGGCCAGTCACCAGCGGTAGCTATTGAGACCGGCGCGATGACTGCCAGAGAGAGTGCGAGGGCTGAAATTGTCTTTCTGATTGCTGTGGATTTCGATTGCTGCATAGAACTCCTCTCAGACCTTTAGCTTTGAGATTTCCCGGTAGATGGCGGCCCGCGCCTCTGTCAGGGAGCCGAGGACCTCCCTGACCTCATCGGCCGGGATGCCGGGGCGATTGAGTCTTTTTGCCTCCCTTTCAAGGACCTGCCCGGATTTTTTAATGG
Organism: uncultured Thermodesulfobacteriota bacterium; assembly: GCA_964508625.1. Taxonomy (GTDB): domain Bacteria; phylum Desulfobacterota; class GWC2-55-46; order GWC2-55-46; family GWC2-55-46; genus UBA5799. The sequence goes on along the minus strand of CAZDUP010000027.1, from coordinate 2,463 downwards.
AGCTGAACAGAGCGTCGAGGGAGCGGGACATCGAGTTGAATACAAACGGCAGCTTGCCGGGTATTTTTTTCGAAAGTCGCCTGGTGAGGTCCCCCCTGGATATGCTGGCAACGGCCTCTCTCAGCTCAAGGAGCGGCAGCTCTATTCGCCTTGTCAGGAAATAACCGATGGCCGCCGAAACAACGAGAATGGTCGAAATGGTAATGGTACTCAGTTTCAACAGGATAGGGACCGCAATTTCCGAGGTGGTCCGTATCTTTATATGAATTTTATATAACTCCTGAGAGAGTTCCCTGTCAATCAAAAAATAGGCGACAAGCAGGTTTGCGAGGAATCCGAGGAGCACGGCCGCTGAGAAGGCGGCTATGAACCTCGACTGGAGCCTCCTGTTTACAAGGTAGTTCCTTCTCCTGAACCGTGGCCTTTCCGTGTTATCCATTTTTCTCCGGGCCGGGGGCCGTCGGACCCAAGCGGCATCATAGTACACTGGCGGTAAAAGGCGATTAAATCCGAGTTAAATTCCTTGTAATACGCTACTTTACATGGCACCCGAGGCACAGGGCGCTGCCCTCGTTGCTCATGACCAGGCGGCTGTGCCCCCTGGAGTACGGGTTATGACAGGTGCCGCAACCGACATTCCCGCTGAAAAGCTTGATCTCAGGGGGAAGCCTGTCTATGGGCCTGTATGCGCCGCGGTACTTGCGCCTTGCCTCTATGTAGGAGATGCCTATCGGGTGGCTTACCCCGAGCTGGTCCGTATTATGGAAGAAGGGGCCGCTCAAAAAAACGTTCTCCACGACCGCGTCACCGCCTGTCATGGCATCGTGGCATGAAAGGCATCGCAAGGAGAGGTCGTCGAGCACGATGCCGAGTTCCATTGGCACATAGTTCTTGGATGTAGAGCCTGCTGCGTGGGCAGCCCCGAGCGAGAGTTTATGGAGCTCGTTTTCAAGCTCGTTATGGCACATCGAGCAGAAACCCTGCCCTGAGGCGGCTGTGCGGAGGCGAAACGGCCCGTGCCCTTCCTTGTGGACAGGGTGGCAGGTGACGCAGGTGACGTCCCCTTTCCAGTCGAGCGGCAGGAGGGCAGGCGTCGGGCCGACTGGCCTGACATCGACCGGGTGGGATAGCTCAAGCTCGGCTGCGTGGCAGCCCGTGCACATCATGGTGATATTCCTGGTAAAGGCGCGTGGCACCTCTCCAGGGGCAGGCTCCTTTATGTGGCAGTCAAGGCACTTGCCGCCAAAGTCATGGTAGCTCGTCCACTGTGCGGTCCACAGGACCGCGGAAACTGCCAGGACAAGCGGAATAACCAACAGGCAGGCGTACTTACGCACCTTCACCTTCCGATGTCCTGATATTGGAGATGGTCTTCTTGAGGTCAACCAGGGCCCTCCTCAACACGTCTACGGCATGCCTTAGCTCCTCTGGGTGAGGTTCGCCCCTTGAGAGGAGCTCGCGCAAGGCCTCCTCATGCCGTCGTGCCTCTTCGAGCGCCTCTTCAAGGCCCCGGGCAGTATGGTTCAGGGAGCGCACCATTGCGTTAAGGTCCTCCGCAAGTATTGAGAGCTGGTCAGAGCCCCTGAACCGGGTTGAGACCGTGAGGTCGCCCGAGCCAATTTTTTCCATGCTCTGCTCGAGCCTGAATATCGGCCCGGCTATCTTGTGGGAATAGATGAGAGAGATGGCTGCCACGGCCAGGGTGACTGCTCCAAGGACGAGCATCGAATAGGATGACGCGAATATGAGGGGCAGTATCCGGAGCTTGAGGTCGTATATGGTGTATATGGCCTCGGTGTAGGAGCCGCCGACATTGGCGCCGAGAGAAAGATAGAGGAGAAATAGGAGCGCAGCGCCGCCCAACAGCGTGACGAGGCAGAGCTTGAGCCCAAAGCGGAGGCTGAAGGCCCTTTGCAGGAGCTTGTCAACTTTCCCTTTCAAGAGACGAGCGGTTCCTTTCGGATTCTTGCCGGAAAGGTCCTGAGATGTGTCCGGGGGAAAAACGCGGTGTGGCGAGACGAGGTGAAACGGCAGAATATTGAGGATTATACCTTAAACTCATCAAGATGTGAAGCGGGGCCCGGGCAGGGTTATTTCCGGGCAATCCGGGGCAGGCAGGCACGCCATCTCAAAACTATTGAAAAAACCGGCCGTTATAAATATAATGGTGTGCTTGTTTTCAGTACCGCTGCTTTAGCGAGGGAAAAGAAGGTTTTCCCCTGTCAATAATCTGGAGAGGAGATGTTTATGGCAAACGACGCGTTCCTTAAGGCATGCCGCAGGGAGAAGGCCGGTTTCACGCCGGTGTGGCTCATGCGCCAGGCAGGCCGCTACATGAAAGAATACATGGCTATAAGGGAGAAGCACTCGTTCCTTGAGATGTGCCGGACCCCTGAGCTTGCCTGCGAAGTGACGCTCCAGCCGATAAAGGCCTTTGATCTCGACGCGGCCATAATCTTTGCC
>CAZDUP010000026.1:2828-14467 GCA_964508625.1 uncultured Thermodesulfobacteriota bacterium | reverse complement strand
GCTTTTTTTCATTAATGCATACAAGCGGCCTGCATATTCCATTCTTCCCTGACATGGCAGGAAGAGTGGAAAATGATTTCACCCTCCACTGTCCCCTCCCGTCAAGGGAGGGGATGATCAGAAGAAACTCAACAGCCCTCGGGCCGGTCATTTCATTCAAAAGCCCAGGCTCCACTTTTTACACTTTTTTCGCTTATCTTTCGTACGCCTTCAAGAGCATTCCTGCCTTGACCTTTCCTGCCATTGAAAGTAAAATATTGCGGCCTGTCTGTTCTTTTTTCGGGGGGGACAGCCTGAGGACCAATGCATAAAAAACGCTGGAAAGTAAGGCCGGTCAACAGGGCCCTTCAGGAAGAACTGGGCTCAAAGCTCAATATACTTCCCCTGACTGCCCAGCTTCTTGTCAATAGAGGCCTTGTCGAGGTCGACAAGGCCTCTTCTTTTCTGAGGCCTGACCTCGCCTCTCTCCATGACCCCATGCTCATGAAGGGGATGGACAGGGCAGTAGAGCGCATAGTGAAGGCGCTCTTGTCGCGGGAGAAGATCGCGGTCTACGGAGATTACGACGTGGACGGTGCGACATCGACCGCCCTTCTTTATCTCTTCTTTAAAGAGATAGGCGTCGATGTGATGACGTACATACCCGACAGGCGCGCCGAGGGCTACGGCCTCAACGCCGGGGCATTGAAGAAGCTCGCATCTCAGGGCGCGAAGGTCGTAATAACGGTAGACTGCGGCTCGTCGAACATAGATGAGGCGGCCTTTGCCTCTGAGATAGGCCTTGATCTCATAATAACCGACCACCACGAGCTCTCGGACGAGGAGCCTTGTGCGTATGCGCTCGTAAACCCGAGGCAGAGCGGCTGCGCCTTTCCCTTTAAGGGGCTTGCCGGTGTCGGTGTCGCCTTCAACCTCATAGTCGCATTGAGGGCCAGGCTTCGAGAGACGGGCTGGTTCAAGGGGGATGCCCCGAACCTCAAGAGGTATCTCGACATAGTTGCGTTGGGCACCGTGGCTGACCTCGTGCCGCTCGTTGACGAGAACAGGGTCTTCGTCCATTACGGCCTGAAGGAGCTCGAGAGGACCGCGAGGCCGGGGTTAAAGGCCCTCATGGAGGCCTCTGGCTTGAAAGGCAGGTGTGACGCTGACAACATAGCCTTCCAGCTTGCCCCGCGCTTGAACGCGGCCGGCAGGATAGCGAGCGCGGCAATAGCATTGAAGCTCCTTACGACAGACGACCCCGAAGAGGGGGCGAGGCTCGCTGCAGAGCTCGAGGGCGAGAACTCCTCTCGCCAGCGGATAGAGGCCAGGACGCTCGAGGAGGCCCTTTCGATGCTCGAAGGGCACACGGACAACGGCATAGTCCTCTTCTCGGAGAACTGGCACCCCGGCGTAATAGGCATAGTCGCCTCAAGGCTCGTGGACAGGTTCTCAAAGCCGGCCGTGCTCATAGCACTGGACAACGGCGTGGGCAAGGGCTCTGCCAGGGGTATAAGGTCATTCGACATACTCGAGGGATTGAAGTCATGCTCTGACCTGCTCGAGAGGTTCGGCGGCCATAAGGCGGCTGCCGGGCTCACGGTCTCGGCGGACAAGGTGGAGGCGTTCAGGGACGAGTTCGTGCGGTATGCCAACAGCATGCTTACAGATGAGGACCTGATGCCGGAGGTCAATATCGACGCAGTGGTCTCCCTCGAAGAGGTGGACAGAAGGCTCATAATGGAGATAGAGAGCCTCGCTCCGTTCGGCGCGTCGAACCACGAGCCGCTCCTCGGATTGTCTGATGCTCAGATAGTCTCTACAGAGGTCGTTGGCTCAAGGCACCTGAGCTTCAGGGTGAAGCAGAACGGCAGGCTTCAGCGCGGCATAGGCTTCGGCCTTGCGAGGCTCCACCCGGTGCAGGGCAAGGGCTACGGCATAGCCTTTTCGCCGTACATCGACGAATGGCAGGGCATGGCCAACTTGAGGCTCCGGATAAAGGACATCCTGCACGGCTTTGTAAAACCCTTGACATGAAACGCAAAACAAAATATATTTTCGCGTTGCCTTAACTTGGAGTTATCTTCTTGATGTCTCTCGGAAAATCTCATAAAATGATTTTGAAAAAATGTCTCGCTGCCTTTGCAATGGCCGTGGTCTTCGAGGCCGCCCTCTCGCCGTCGCTTACGAGCGGCAGGTTCTTCTCCGAGTGGCAGCCCGGGGCAGACGAGCCGTCGAGGGCGCCGTTCCATTACGTCCTCGACGTGCTGCGCGAGAACAGGACCGGCCTCGGCTCTCTCGAAGAGTTGAAGCTTGCAGAGGTCATCCTCATGGAGAGCCTCTCGCACAAGCTGGACCCGCTCTTCGTGCTCGCGCTCATAGAGACCGAATCGACCTTCAATAACTGGTCGAGGTCGTTCAGGGGCGCGGTAGGCCTCATGCAGATACAGCCGGCAACAGGCGAGGAGCTTGCTGGCAAGCTCAACGTGGACTGGCAGGGCGAGCAGACGCTCTTCGACCCGTACACTAACGTCAAGATGGGCGTCCATTACTTCTCGACCCTGAAGCACCGCTACAAGGACCTGAATACCACGCTCGCGGCCTATAATACCGGGCCCGGCAGGATAGACAACCGGCTTGAGGAAGGCGCGGAGCCGGAGGACGGCTATGCGCTCAAGGTGCTTAAGAATTACAGGAAGCTCAAGGAAAGGGCCGAGTTTTATTGAGCGCAGCAAAGCAGTCTCAAAATAGGGCAGCATAAATTTTAAATAAGGCTTCAAATAAGCTCCATATGCGAGGCCCAAGTTGAATCGAGGCGCGAGGAATGAGGCGTACTCTTTGCCGTACGCCGCTACTACGAGCGACTCGACAAGGCAGATGGACTTTTTCAGCAGCCGATAAGGGCTCCAGGGCCGGTTGACGCAACCGGCCATTATATAATCCGGGGGTAGAAAAAATGTTCGTACCTAAAAGAGTTTTTTTTACAAAAGGCGTCGGCATCCACAAGGAAGAGCTCACCTCCTTCGAGCTTGCCCTTCGTGACGCCGGCATTGAAAAATTCAACCTTGTGCAGGTCTCCAGCATATTCCCGCCCGCGGCAAAGATAGTGCCCAAGACCGTCGGGCTTAAAAAGCTCTCCCCCGGACAGATAGTCTTCTGCGTCATGAGCAGGCTCACCAGCAACGAGCCCAGAAGGCTCCTCGCGGCCTCAGTCGGCTGCGCAATACCGATGGACAGGAAGCTCTACGGTTATCTTAGCGAGCACCACTCCTACGGCCAGTCTGACAACGTGGCAGGGGATTATGCCGAAGACCTTGCCGCAGCCATGCTCGCGTCTACCCTCGGCATAGAGCTCGACGAGAACCTAGGATGGGACGAGAAGAAGGAGATCTACAGGATTAGCGACAAGATAGTAAAGACCACCAATATAACCCAGTCCGCCATTGTAAAGAGCGACGGCAAGTTCACGACGGTCGTGGCAGCCGCGGTGCTCGTTCCCTGAGGCCGCTGCAGGTCCTCCACGGGCCTTTCCCGGTGATATGAGAGTCGCCCTAACCTACAACCTGAAAAAAGAGACGGGGGAAGTGAAAGACCTTCCCCCGGATTTCTACGCTGAATGCGACGAGCCCGAGACCGTGAACGCGGTCCGCGACGCCCTCGAAGAGCGCCACGGCGAGGTCATCATGGTCGAGGCCGACGAGGACGCCTTTGAGAAGTTCAGGCGCACGAGGCCCGATATCGTCTTCAACATGGCCGAGGGCCTCTGGGGCGAGAGCAGGGAAGCGCAGATACCGGCAATGCTCGAGATGCTCCGCATCCCGTACACAGGCTCAAACCCCCTTACGCTCGGCCTCTGCCTCAACAAGGCGCGCGCCAAGGAGGTGCTCGCGTACTACGGCATCCCGACCGCGCGCTTCGTGGTAGCCGACGATCCTTCCGTACAGATAGAAAACCATCTTTCATTCCCGATTATTGTGAAGCCCCTTTTCGTGGGGTCGAGCATGGGAATAAAGAACGACTCTATCGTGCACACGCCCGCTGAATTGAAGAGCAAGGTCGCTTCCGTGCTTAATGAGTACGCCCAGCCCGCGCTTGTCGAGGAGTACCTCTCCGGCAGGGAGTTCACGGTCGCGCTCATGGGGAATGGCGACAGCCTCAACGTTCTGCCCATAGTCGAGATTAACTACTCCGCGCTCCCGGCCGGGGTCAATCATATATACTCCTACGAGGCCAAGTGGGTGCTCGATACGCCAGAGGCCCCGCTCGACATATTCGCCTGCCCTGCCCAGGTCACTGAGAGGCTCAAGGCGGCCATAGAGTCCGTCTCCAAGGACGCCTTCAAGGCGCTCGACGTGAAGGACTGGTGCAGGATAGACGTGAGGCTCGATTCAACGGGCGTGCCGCACGTAATTGAATTGAACCCCCTTCCGGGCATCCTCATGGACCCGAAATGCAACTCATGCTTCCCGAAGGCAGCCAGGGCCGCGGGCATGGACTTCACCGGCCTAGTAAACGGCGTCGTTCAGGCTGCCCGCCTGAGGTACGGCATATGAGCCTGTCGAAGATAAAGATCATCTACAACGACGACGGGACAGACACATACGATATTGGCGGAGAACAGATAGACCTCGACAACATCCATACGACTGTGGCTGACGTCGAGGCCGCGCTCAGGGAGAACGGCTTCCCGGTTTCACGGGTGCCGCTCAAGAAGATAGAGGACCTCGGCAGGTTCACGGAAGAGATAAGCGAGCCGGGTGTATTCATCTTCAACCTCTGCGAAGGCGCCCTGTGCAAGAGCGCCTTCGAGATGCACGTGGCCGCGCTCCTCGAGCTCTACGGCGCGCGTTTTACGGGCAACGGCCCGCTGACTTTGGGCCTCGCGCTGGACAAAGGGCTGACTAAGGATATCCTTTATAGGCGGGGAGTGCCGACCCCGGGATATGCCGTTATGCCCGGGCCGCCGGATAGGCTCGATGCCGGGCTCGACTTCCCGCTCATCGTAAAGCCTTTGCGCGAGGACGCGAGCGTCGGGATAGACTCCAATGCCGTCGTTGGCAGCTTGTCTGAGCTTAGAGAGCGGGTGACCCAGGTCAATGCGCGTTTCAGCCAGCCTGCTATAGTGGAGGAGTTCATAGAGGGCAGGGAGTTCAACATTTCAGTCCTCGGAAACGGGGCCTCTAAAAAGGCGCTCCCGCCTTCCGAGATACTCTTCGTCGATTTCCCTGAGGGCAAGCCCAAGATATGCTGCTATGAGGCCAAGTGGGTCGAGGAGAGCCCGTTCTACAGGAAGACAGTGCCGAGCTGCCCGGCGAAGATTTCCGGCGCCCTCACAAAAGAGCTGCACGCTGTTGCCTTGAAGGCCTATGACATAATGGGCTGCCGCGACTACGCCAGGGTGGACATGAGATACGATGGCGCGGGCAGGATAAAGGTGCTTGAGGTTAACCCAAACCCGGATATTTCGGCTGACGCGGGCTTTGCGCGGGCAGCGAGGGCGGCAGGCCTCGAATACAGGGACCTCATAGGCGGGATAGTCAACGCGGCTGTAGCGAGGTACGCGGCAGCCCAGGACCCATGCGCAGCGAGATGAGGGCGGCTGACCTCAGGGCCGATATCGGCGTAAAAAAGACGACAGGGGCCCATAGGGAAGCGCTCCTCAGGTTCATCAGGAATACCGGGAACCTCACGGATGAGGAGAAGGACTGCGCTATCGAGCTCCTTGACATCTATCTAAAGGATGCCGCACAGACCGATTACTCCTTCATAACCGCTCTCGGGCCCGATGAAAGCCCTGTTGGATACGCGTGCTACGGAAAGAGGCCGCTCACGCAGGCGACATACGACCTCTACTGGATACTGGTGGACCCGGAGAGAAAGCGCTCCGGCATAGGCAGGATGCTCCTTAAAAACGTCGAGGAGCTGCTTAAAACAGACGGCGCGATGATATTGGTCGCTGAGACATCTGGCCTCCCGGCATACGAGGCCGCGAGAAGGCTCTACCTTGAGGGCGGCTTTTCAGAGGAGGCGAGGATAAGGGATTTTTATAAGCCGGGCGACGACATCATTTTCTATACTAAACGGTTATAAAGATGGGGATGCCATTGGAACTGGAGAGCATAAAGAAGATATATGCCGGTTACTCGAACATCTACGACGCCCTTTTCAAGAGGTTCTTCTATCCGAGGATAAAGCACGCCATCACCTACATGGACATCAAGCCCGGAGACCGGGTGCTCGATGTTGGCGTTGGCACCGGCCTTTCCCTTACGGAGTTCCCGCGCAACTGCAAGGTGGTCGGCGTAGACCTCTCCCCGGCAATGCTCCGCAAGGCAAAGGATAAGATCAGGAGCCAGAGGCTCAACCACATAAAGGTCATGAGCATGGACGCCATGCGCATGAGCTTCAGGGACGACACCTTCGACAAGGTATTCATCTCTCACGTGGTCACGGTCGTGCCAGACCCGTACAAGCTCATGTCAGAGGTGAGGAGGGTATGCAAAAAGGGCGGCCAGGTCGTTATCGTAAACCACTTCAAGTCGAGCAACAAGGTGGTCGAGATAGTCGAGAAGCTCATAAATCCGGTCTGCAAGAAGATCGGATGGCGCTCTGACCTTTGCCTCAATGAGTTCATCAACCGCTCGGGCCTGAACGTGCGCCAGAAGTACATGCTCAAGAAATTGGATTTCTGGCACATACTCTTCGCCACCAACGAGAAGTAAGCGGGCAGGCCGCCTTGTGCCCCAGGGACAACATCCTCTCCGGCCACTCGGTCGAGCCTATGACAGCCGAAGACCTCGACGAGGTAATGGCAATAGAGAACGTCTCCTTCCCCAAGCCCTGGACCAGGACGATGTTCGAGGGCGAGTTCAGGAACCCGGTCTCGTCAGCCTACGTGCTCAAGGTCAAAGCAGATGAAAAGCAGGAGGTGGGGGCCTACATCGTCTTCTGGGTGGTCCACGGCGAGGCCCACATCCTTAACATCGCGGTAAACCCGAAATACAGGGGCAGGGGCCTGGCAATCAGGCTCCTCTCGATGATGCTCCAGATAATGAAGCGCAAGATGGTCTACGAGGTCTTCCTCGAGGTCAGGGTGTCGAACGACGTGGCGCGGGGGCTTTACAGGAAGTTCGGCTTCAGGGAAGCGTTCATCAGGAAGAACTATTACGGGGACGAGGACGCGATAGTGATGATCCTCGACCTGTGATTATGTGTTGTCATTCTGAGGGAGCGAAGCGACCGAAGAAGCGCACTGTTTGTCATTGCGAGCGTAGCGCGGCAATCTCATCTTTTTAGCCGCACGAGCGTTATGAGATTGCTTCGTCGCCAAAGCTCCTCGCAATGACTGAAGGAATCCCGGTTGGAAATCAAATCCGAAATACTCTATAACGACAGGCTCTCTGAGGGCTACTACAGGCTCGGCCTCAAGTGGAAGGCCCCTTCGGCGATGGCCGGGCATTTCGTCATGCTCTGCGTCTCTGACGGGCTCGACCCTCTCCTGAGGCGGCCATTCGGCATATACAGGGTAATAAAGGGCAAGGGCGTCGAGCTCCTCTACCGTGTTGTCGGCAAGGGCACTGAGATATTGTCCCAGAAAAGGCCCGGCGAGGTCCTCGGCGTGCTCGGCCCCCTTGGCAACGGCTTCACATTGCCTGAAAAGGGGCGCAAGGTAGTGATGCTCACCGGCGGCATGGGAATAGTGCCGCTCTACATGCTCGCCGAGAGGCTCGGGTCCGGCACGCTCATCTTCGGCGCGCGCTCAAGGAAAGAGACTTTTCTCCTCAAGGACTTCCGCGGATTCGATCTCAAGATAAAGACCGCGACAGAGGACGGCAGCGTCGGCAGAAAGGGCCTTGCGACCGAACTGCTCGAAGAGGAGCTTACGCCTGATACGTTAGTCTATGCCTGCGGCCCGATGGGAATGCTCAAGGCAGCTGCCAGGATAGCGGGGAAGTGCGGCGCGAAATGCATGGTATCGCTTGAGAGGTCCATGGCGTGCGGTATAGGCGTCTGCCTGGGCTGCGCGGTGAAGGCAAGGCCGCACAAGGACGAGAAAGAGAACCGGCTCTACAAGATGGTCTGCTCAGACGGGCCTGTATTCGACAGCGAGGACATAGATTGGGACGTGCTGTAAACAGTAAGGCTAATCAGCTCGAGGTAAAGATAGCGGGCTTGAGGTTCAAGAACCCGGTCATGACCGCCTCCGGCACCTTCGGATACGGGGCAGAGTTCATGCCGTACATGGACTTATCAAAGCTCGGCGCGATCGTCGTCAAGGGCCTCTCGCTCTATCCCAGGCAGGGCAACCCCGGCCCGAGGATAGTAGAGACGCCGTGCGGCATGTTGAACGCCATCGGGCTGCAGAACGTGGGCGTGGACGACTTCATCGAGAAGAAACTTCCCTTATTGAAGGGCGTTGACACGCACGTCATCGCCAATATCTTCGGCGAGACGATCGAGGATTACATAGAGGTAGCGAAGAGGCTCGACGGTGCAAAGGGTGTTTCAGCCCTCGAGATAAACATATCATGCCCCAACGTGAAAAAAGGCGGCATAGTATTCGGCACAGACCCGAACGAGGCCTTCAAGGTAGTCTCCAGCGTGCGGAACGCCACGCGGTTGCCTGTCATAACAAAGCTCTCTCCGAACGTGACTGACATAAAGGTCATGGTCAAGGCCGCAGAGGACGGCGGCTCTGACGCGATTTCCCTCATCAACACCATAACAGGCATGGTCATAGACACAGAGAGGAGAAGGCCGGTGCTCGCCACGGCAACGGGCGGCCTCTCCGGCCCTGCCATCAGGCCCATCGCCGTGCGCATGGTCTGGCAGGCGGCTCAGGTCGCGAAGGTGCCAATCATCGGCATGGGCGGCATCATGAGCGCCAATGACGCGCTCGAATTCATCATTGCGGGCGCGACTGCGGTGCAGGTCGGCACCGCGAACTTCATCGAGCCGGATTCATCGGTGCGCGTTGCCGAGGGCATCGCCGAGTATGTCTCAAGGAAGAAGACGCGCATTGCCGACGTCATCGGCTCCCTGAGGATGGCCTGAGGCATATCTTTCCATCAACTCTCTCCTGACAGCAACTATCCATTTCAGTTGAAATCCTTTCCTGCAAGAGTTATGTTTATCTCAAACCTGTTAATGGAGGGCACACAATGAAGAACCCGGTCGATCTCATATTGAAGGAATCAAAGGCCGTCTCCGAGCTCTATCACAATCTTTCGAAGCTCAGGGGCAAGCTCGACAAGGAGATGCACGCCATCGGCAAGAAGTTCTCCAAAGAGGTGACGAAGCTGGAGAAGAAGGCCAAGAAGAAGCTCAAGGCGGCCGAGCACGCTCAGCTCTGGACAAAGGGCGGCTTTGAAAAGCTCGCAGTGAAGGTGCACAAGAAGACTGACGCCCTGATGAAGGAGGCCCAGAAGGACTGCAAGCTCGCGATAGCAAAGCTGAGAAAATAGGAAGAAGGAAAAAAGGGCCGGGGCGTTCGCGTCCCGGCCTTTGATTTTCAAGCGGGCTCGCGGGCCGCATCACGAAAAGCGGAGGGGAAGGTTATGGCAAGGATAAAGGAGAGGTTTGAAAGGATATTGCTGCCAGTCGATTTCAGCGAGTCATCTGATAAGGCGGCCCAGTATGCCCTTATGCTTGCCAGGAGGGACGACGCGCTCCTGCAGGTCGTGCACGTCATCAACGTCAGCAGCGACATCTCGGACCTGTTGAGGCCGAGCGGCCTGCGCGGCATCTCGCGAGAGGCGGAGAAGAGCCTCGAGAAGTTCATGGCGAGGCACCTCAAGGGCTATGATAACGTGAAGGCGGAGGTGCTCTCCGGCGTGCCGCACGCCGCCATAACCGGCTATGCCAGGAAGAACAAGAGCGACGTCATCGTCATAGGGTCGCACGGCAAGGGCGCGCTCGACAGGCTCATCGTCGGGAGCAACACGGAAAGGGTCATTAGAAAGGCCCCATGCCCGGTGCTGGTGGTGCCGAGGGTATAAGGGAACAGGAACCGGGGCGCGAAAGCGCCCCGGGTTTTTAGTAGGGCGCGCCGCCCACCCTACTAGACTGGCGCAAAAACCAAATTCTGATAGACTTTTACCATTGCTCAAATCGGAGGCGAACTGGAGGTGGGCTATGGCAAAGGTGGCGATAGAGATGGTGAAGAAGAGCGGCATCAATGTCGAGCAGCTTCTGGAGCTGCTTATTAAGAATGCGGCAGCCGAGCTGACGACGTACTACTATTATACGATCCTCCGATGTAATCTTATTGGGCTGGAAGGCGAGGGTATAAAGGAGATAGCTGAGACCGCACGCATAGAGGACCGGAACCACTTCGAAGCCCTTGTGCCTCGCATCTATGAGCTTGGCGGCAGGCTGCCCGAGGATATGAATGCATTTCATGACATGTCGGCCTGCCCGCCGGCAAGTCTGCCTAAAGACCCGGCTGACATAAAGGGCATGCTAACGGTGCTGGTGACCGCCGAGAGGTGCGCGGTCAGGGGTTATAGCGGCATCTGCGACCTCACCGCCGGAAAGGACCACCGGACATACGACCTGGCGCAGTCCATCTTCAACGAGGAAGTGGAGCACGAATCATGGTTCTCTGAATTTCTTGGAGAGGGGCCTTCAGGCCATTTCATGCGAAGAGGCGAGACGTCGCCCTTTGTCTCAAAGTTCCTGAGATAGGCGGCTGATTCGCATGGAGGTCAGTCGGGGCAGCGCCGCGAAACCCGGCTAATTAAAATTAATAAAACCGGGTCGGAGTAGCCTTCCCGGTTTTTGTTTTTCTATTTAGAATTAATCGACGCCAGATCCAGCACGCGCTCATTTACCTGTCCAAATAATGCCGCACCCTCACGCCGCATTTCTCTCCCTTACTTCTTCTTCCTCTCTCACACGTATTCTCCTGTCCACGACAACGCCGATGCAGAATGCAGCCGCTGTAACGGCAAGGCCAGTCACTGACATTGCCGCGCCCAGGGTAAAGCTCTTCGGGCGGTAAGTGAAGATGACGGTGTTCCCGCCCTCATCGACCTCGACGCCGCGCGCAAGGCCGTTTACCTTGTGGATTGTCACTTCCCTGCCGTTGACTGTTGCTGTCCAGCCAGGGTAATGGAGGTCAGTCAAGACAAGAAGGCCAGGCCCGGCTGAGACCGCCTTTATTGCCACACTGTCAGCGGAATATTCGATGATGGCCGCATCTCCTGGCCGGAAATGTTTTTCATCAACCGCCAGGCCGCTCCCGCTGCTCGAATACTTTTGAGTAGTGAACGCCCGTGCCTTTGCGTACGGGTTCTCAAATACCTTGACCTCCGCGTCGTAGACAAGGGGGAAGCGGAGCCCTTTTTTTCTGACCGCGGCCAGAGCGTTCAGGTCCGCATCAGCGGGCAGCACGATATATTTTACGCCCAGGAACGAATAGTGTTCGAGGTTGTATATGAAGTCCTCCTCTACGCTTGCCTTCAACAGTTTGCCATTCTGCTTCGAGGAGAAATACTCCGGCCTCCCTGTGAACCAGAGCGATGAAGAATTGCCTGCTGACATCGTATCTCTTTCGAGGTTCGCGGCCCTGTAATCATGAAAGACCTTCGTGGAGAGCGAATTGATGTACCTTATGTCCTGCAGCCCGACTGCGCTTGAAAAATTCGGGAAGAGTATGC
>CAZDUP010000026.1:0-2818 GCA_964508625.1 uncultured Thermodesulfobacteriota bacterium | reverse complement strand
GCGCCCCCATGACCCTGTCGTTGTCAGCAGTCTTCTTGAGGAACTCGACATAGGGCGAAGGAGTAAAGGGGTCGTAGCGTTCCGGCAGGCCGCGCACGCTCTTTGCGTCGAGCCACATGAAAGAGAGCATGAAAAGGGAGGCCGCGGCCAGTGCAGCGCGCCGTTTCTCAAGCATGAGGAAAAACACCGCGCCGAAACCGATGAGTAGAGGGACCCACTTCATCAGAAGGGAATGAGCGTCGTAACCCCTCGGCATTGCCCACCAGAGCTCGACAAAGGCGAGCGGGATGAAGGCGAGGGCACCCGTGCGCTTTTTTATGAGTACTGCGGTTATGATGAATGCGGCGGCGAGGAAAAGAACGGCAGAGCCTGAGCCCAATGCGGTCGATGCAATGAAGTAGGGCCTCATCTCCGCTATCTTCTGGAATGTGCCCATGTGCTCGTCAAAGGTATTGAACGTGAAAAAGCCCAAAATGCCTACGATGCCTGCAAAGGAATAGAAGGGCACCTGCAGCCCTTCATTGTTGAGCCTCTCGACAGGCCTTGGGGAGATTAGCGGGCCTAACGAGTATGCGCCGTAGGCTGCCAACATGAAAAGTCCGCAATAAAGCGCTGAAAGGGCCTGGACAGACCGTACGCTCCAGTCAGATGATAAATAAAAAAGGCTGATTGCCGCGAAATGGGCGAGCAGGATGGCACCGCACTGGCGAGCAGTCAAAACGGGCCGTCTGCCCCTGATGTAAAAGACGAGATAGAGGGCAGCGAACAGGAGCGCGCCCCAGGGATAGGCGGATTTTATGAGCGCCTTTGTCTCAGGGGCCAGCGGCGTCCCGGAGAGCCTCATCCATTCCCTCAAGGTGCTGTACGCAATGGCCTGCGCAGCCAGCATGAGCAGGCCGTGAAGGGCTGAACAGGCAGCGAGCCTCGCCCAGCCGTTATGCCTTAGCCACGCGGATGCCCTTAGCAGCAGCTCTTTCATGTATTGCAGGCTGACCTTGAGCTCTCCTGCCTTGCTCTCGGCCAGGGCCTGAAAGCCGAACGCGCCCGCTGCCGCGAATGAGAAGGTCCAGACCGGGCCGGCCCACCGCGGGCTCCAGACCTGGTCGAATAACGGCAGCAGGCCAAGCCAGAGGAAAGGCTCGACGCCGAAGTTCTTCAATACTATGAAGGAGCCGAAGCATGAGAAGAAAAGGATCTGTTTCCTCCACCTGCTTTGAGATATGAGCAGCAGGCCTGACAACGTAAGAAAGAGAGGGACCGCCCCGGTGTATCCTCCGAGAAAATCCCAAACGCCGTTAAGCGGAAGTGTCCTGAATGTAAAGCCTTGCTCTGTCTCGGATATCGAGCTGAAGTAATGGACCGATTGAGGGAGTTCATGCGCTGTAGGCGCCACTATGCTGAGGCCAAGCTCAATATTGGGCAGCGCGCCAGTTCCCATCTGCCCGCCAGGCGGGTGGATGTGGTGTGAGTTGTCCACGAGTTCGAGAAAAGGCAGAATGAGCGCGGCCGCTATCAAAAGACCCGCTCCAATGAGAGCGCCGAACCTGGCAGCGTCTTTCAGGACCTGCCTGTAATCGTTCGATATGGAGCGGAAGGCGAAATAGCACGCGCCGAAAAATAGGATGTATAGCGCTGTCTCAGGCTGGCCCGCAAGGAGCACCATGCCGCAGGCAATGCCTGCAAGGGCGATATCGGCGAGTCCCCTGTTCCTGGCAAGCCTCTCAAGCGTCCACGCAAATACCGGCAGCATCAAGGCGTTGTTGGTGAACTCCTCGAGGTTTATGAACCATGTGAATGTGCCGGAGAACATGTAGAAAAGGCCGCCGAGAAATGAAGCGGCGAACGGCAGGCCCGTTAGCCTCAGGAAGAGGAAAGTGAAAAAGCCGGCGATGAGGAGCCGCCCGAGCATATAGAAGTCCCATGTCCAGACCGGGCTTATGTCCTCCAGCACCTGATATGGAAAGAGCGCGCGGGTAGAGTACTGCGCCAGCAGCGGCGTGCCAGCGCCCTGGTAAGGGTTCCAGAGCGGCAGCTCGCCAGCCCGGTACATGTCGCCGACCAGTTTGTTTATCGGCCATTCATAGTAGGCTGGCGTGGCCATATCGATGTTGAATGTGTTCTGAGGCGTGCGCCCGTCGTATCCGTAAGGCCAGCCCTCGACAATGCCGTGCGGCTGAAGGAGTGCTGGCTGGAGGCTCTTGCCGTTAAAGACAATGGGGCCGAAAAAAATGGCCAGGGCAATCGCATAGAGGAAAAATGCCTTTAGGTTTTCGCGTTTTACCGGATCAGTCATCAGTTCTGGTTCTTGTTTTCGCAGGGTAGTTTATTTTGAAAGGGCGTCGAGGTGGGCGGCACTCAAAATGTCAAGTAATCATATTATTACACTGAATCTTTGTCAAGTTGAAATAGGACGGGATTTTTTAAACGTTAATCTTAAAGAGGTTGTCGAGAATTAAAGAATCAGAATGAAAAAAAAGGGTCGGCTTTCGCCGGCCCTTTTTCCATTTCCATCCTGATTAATACATCTTACGCCAGGTCCAGCACGCTTACCTTTGCCGCGACCTGCTGGGAAATCTCGACAAAGGCCTTTGAGTGGGCTGAGGCAGGGTATGCGTGTACTATGGGCAGGCCCGTGTCTCCGCCTTCCCTTATTGCCATGTCGATGGGAATCTTCCCGAGGAGCGGCACCTGATACCTTTCGCTCGTCTTCTCTCCGCCTCCATGGCTGAATATCTCCGAGGTGCCATTGCAGTGCGGGCAGACTAAGAAGCTCATGTTCTCGATTATGCCGAGGACCGGCACCTTCACTTCCTTGAAC